>NZ_JBFTHK010000070.1:0-21794 GCF_056394205.1 Arthrobacter sp. 10T413_2
GCGCCAGCCTTCCGTCTCGTAGTGGTCGAGGGCGTCATTGAACGCTTTCGTCCCGCACATGATCAGCAGCCMCCTGTCCCTCATAGAGCCACCGTAACTGMCCATGATCTGGATGCCATAGCCTTCGGTCAGCGTTTCAACTGAGCTGCCCGGTGAAGGATCCGCCTCCGGGACGCCGGTCTGCACTAGTGGGGGCCTTCGGTGCTTTTGAGGATCGCCGCTACCACGCCCACTTTGTGTGTTGTGTACGTGTCCCAGTCTTTGGTGCTGGCGGCTGCTCCGCGCTTGACGCTCAGATAGCGTTCCGCAGGATGTCGCGGAACACTGCGTCGGTGCCATTGGCGTCCCTGGATCTGGACAAGGTGAACGACGATCTCTCTGTTGCTCTTGTCGGGCAGGCTGAACCAGGCGTGTCCTTCTCTGTGGCCCTCCCAGCCGAATCCATCCGAGCTGAGCAGGTCCATTGCGGTCGCCCATTGGTGTAGGTTCACGCCGAACAATACGTCGACAACGTCCTTGGCAGKAAGATCCGGAACGGATGTTGAACCTATGTGCTCGACCTCCGCGTCCGGTAACCGGGAAGCCAGCCTTMCGCGCACGACGTCAATCTTGCTGCCCATCCCTGTGGGTCAGCAGGGACAAGTTCGATGCTGTCGGATTCCATAATCCCTGCCGTGGCTGCTTGGAAAGATGCCCCAAGGCCCCGGGGCCCGGCTGGCCAAATTTACTGGAGCGGCTGTCCGGGCGATGGGTTGACCAGTGATGCCCCGCGCACGAGAATGCGAACCATGAGTGATCATCGCAGCCTTTCCGAGCCGGCTCCGTTCACCGCCGATGACTTCGCCGAGCGGTTGCGGCGAGCAGCCCACGCCGCCCAAGATGCCGGGCTCGCCGGCATCCTGGTGACTCCCGGACCGGACCTGCTGTACCTCACCGGGTATGCACCCGTGGCCATCACTGAACGCATCACCATGCTCGTGATCCCCGTCGACGCGGAGCCCGCCATGATCGTTCCGAGGCTTGAGAGGCCCGACGCGGAAGCGGCCGCCGGCGCCTCGATTTTGCGGATCACCGACTGGACCGACGGGAGCGACCCCTACACGGAATCTGCGACGCTGATGGCCGGCACCGGACGCTATGCTGTCTCTGACTCGGCCTGGGCCATGCACCTCATCGGCCTGCAGGATCGACTGCCCAAGTCGTCCTACGTCTCGATGACAACCGCCCTGCCGATGCTTCGGGCGATCAAGGATGACGACGAGATCGAGCGGCTGGCGGCGGCCGGCGCGGCCGCAGACCAGGCGTATGAGGAGATCGTCACCGTGCGGTTCGCTGGGCGCAGTGAGACCGACGTCGGCTCTGATCTCGCCGACCTGCTTCGCCAATTCGGTCATTTGCAGGTGGACTTCACCGTCGTCGGTTCGGGGCCGAACGGAGCCAACCCTCACCACGAGATCGGCCCGCGGATCATCGAGGACGGAGACATGGTGGTGCTCGACTTCGGCGGCCTCAAACACGGCTACGGATCAGACACGACGCGGACCGTGCACGTCGGCGAACCCACCGCCGAGGAGCGCGAGGTTCACGACGTCGTCAGACACGCACAGCAGGCCGGGTTCGAGGCCGTGCGGCCAGGCGTCGAGTGCCAGGAGATCGATCGCGTGTCCCGGGCGGTGATCACTGAAGCCGGCTACGGCGACTACTTCATTCACCGCGTCGGGCACGGAATCGGACTGACGACTCACGAGCCGCCGTACATGGTCGAGGGCGAAACCCAGATCCTCCACCGCGGCATGTGCTTCTCGATCGAACCCGGAATTTACCTGCCGGGCAGGTTCGGCGTACGGATCGAGGACATTGTGACGGTCGTTCCCGACGGCGGACGGCGACTCAATCAGACCTCGCACGAGATGAGAATCGTCTACTAGTTAGCCGACATGGTCCACGATCTGACGTGGCCCACGATCTGACGTGGCCCCGGAACGAGATCGCTTCAGAGAGTCCTCAGGAGCGATCTCGTATTGGCCAGGCTGAGCGCTAGGCAGAGAACCCCTGTGACCACCGATGCCGCCGGCAATGTGACTCGCAACGATAAATGGTGGGGTGAACACCACCAATGCACACCCGATCCGTCTGCATGACCCAGCGGCCGGATGTACTAGCATCGGGGTGAATGTCGCATTTGTCTTCGTCAGAGCAGTAAGATCCCCGGAAACCCGGGKATCTTCCTGCCTCAACTCACGCAACTTCAGGTTAGGGGTTTGCTGGGTGCCGCGGGCCCATCCGCGGTGTCAATGTTGGTGAAATTGGCACCTTTTGATGATTGAGAAATTGAGCGATAACAAGACCACCGCAACGGCGGCGTTACCGGTCAGTTGCCGGGGGAATCGAGGTGCCTCTGGCGCGGACTGTCAGGTTGCTTCCCGATCCTCGGTCGATCATCCACTTCTCACGCAGGCAGTGCTGTCACACCGTGGGGGCGATGTTCTGGTTCAACCGGAATAGATTGGTGGGGTCGTATTCGTTCTTCAGTTCCACGAGCCGCCGGTAGGTATCCGCCGGGTACGACGCCCGGACGAGCGCCGTATTCGCTTCACCTGTGAAATTCACGTAGGCCGCCACATCMGGACCGAGCGCGGACGTCACGCCCCGGGCCCATTCGACGACATCCGCGAAGCCTTCYGCCGTCGGCGTGMGCGCAATAACATTGATGACGAATTCCTGGTCGCGCAGTGCGAAGGCCGTTGCTTCGGCAGGAACCCGGCCGACCGCGCCGCCAAGGTGGTGCAGGTGAATCTCCGTCATGGCGTTGGGAAATGAGGCAAACGAGTCCAGCAGGACGCGCATGGACGCATCGTCGGCGGCGCGCAGAAATGCCGAGCGGAAATAGTTGTGCACGCCCCGCGGGTACAGCGGATCCAGTGCCTGCTGCCACCCCGCGTACGGGTTGGCCGCGAACACATCGGCGATGACCGTGCCCAATGACCGGAAGGGCGCGGTGGCGGCCTCGCCGGCATCGAGATCGCCGGACCAGCACCCTCCCACAGCGATGACTGGCTTGCCGTGCACCKATTCTGGCAGGAACGGGACCGGCGGCGCCGTGGTCATGTTGACCAGCGTGGTCAGCTCATCGGGGGCCGCCGCGCAGGCCGCCCGATAGCCGCGCAACACCTGCTCCGCTTCTTCTGCGGGGTAGAAAACCAGGCCGGAAAGGACGATGGGCCCCACTTCGTGCAATTGATAGTCGAAGGACGTCACCACACCGAAATTGCCGCCGCCGCCGCGCAGTCCCCAGAACAAATCGGGGTGCTCGTCTGCACTAGCGTGAATAAACTGCCCGTCAGCGGTGACGACGTCGGCGCCGACCATGTTGTCGCTGGCCAGCCCGTGCTTGCGCACGAGCCAGCCGATGCCGCCGCCGGTGGTGAAGCCGGCGATGCCGGTCGAGGACACCAGGCCACCGGTCACCGCAAGTCCGAATTGCTGGGTCTCTGCATCCACGTCCTTCCAGGTACACCCTGCCTGTGCCGCCACGCGGCGCCGGGCAGGGTCTACCTGGACCCCCTTCATCAGCGAAAGGTCCAGCACGATACCGTCGTCGACGGTGGAAAACCCGGGGATCGAATGGCCACCGCCGCGAACCGACAACGGCAACCCCTCGCTGCRCGCGAGATCGACCGTGCGGATCACATCTGCCACACCCGCACAGCGTGCGATGAGCGTCGGGCGGCGGTCGTGGGCCCCGTTCCAGATGCTGCGTTCGTGGTMGTAGTCCGCGTCCCCTGGCCGGAGGACCTTGCCGCGCAGGCCGGCGGMGAACTCGGCGATGGTGGCCTCGCCGATGCGGGTCGGCCTAGTCTGCGTCGTTGTCACGATGCGTTCCTCCTGATTGCTGTTGGTTTGTCAGATCCATCTGTCAGATCCAGGAATTACGCTAGTKAACCGTCATCAACGAGAACTCAACGCCGTCTCAACATCATCGTCCGAGTCCCGCTTACGCAGTGCGGCCAGCCGCTGACCGGCGATGAGGCATCTCGTTCGGTCGAAAATCGCCCCAGCCTTGTCAATTTCGCGGGCCGCCCGATGCGGGTCGTCGAGCTCGTTGGATAGCTCTGCCACCATCAACCGTTGCCAGCCAGTGTGTCGCCGCCATGGGTCGAGCTTTTCCGCTGCCTGCCTGTACATTTCCCGCGCTGCCCGGACCTCCCCGGAGTTCAGTTCGGCGGCCCCGAGAATGGTCAGCGTGGCGCCCATCCCCACCTGATCTCCCGCGGACTCGAACCCTGAAAGGCAACGCCGAGCGTCTGTCAGGCCGCGGTCGATATCACCACCCATGGCGCGGAGCAGGGCGATATTGATCTCGGTCAGCAGCTCACCGCGTCGGTCGCCMAGGCCGAGCCGAAGCTCCCGCGCCAAGGACAGCGCCTCATCGGCCGCGCTGTGGTCGCCACAGTMGCGCAGAATGCAGCCCAGTTGGTGAAGTGTTTGCGCCCTAGCCAGGTCATMTCCTAACTCGGCGAAATGTTCGGCTGCATCCGTGATGACGGATATCGCAGACTGCGTGTCCCTCGAAAGCCTGGCCGCGTAGCCGATCGCGGACAGCACGTAGCCTTTGGCTTGGACGACGCCAACCCGCCGGCCCAACAGCAGGGTCTCCTCTACGCAGGGGACCAACCGTCCGGCGATCKGGACCAGTTGCAGGCTGGGCGTGATCACCGGCAGGAAGGGTGGAGTGCTTGTCTCAGACTGTGCGAGTTCGCTCAGGCAGGTGTTTAGGTGACGGGCGGCGAGTGGTCCGTCCTCCCTGGACAACGCGCACTGGCCGAGCAGCCAACTGCTGGCAGCGGCATGTTCGGGTCTGCCACCCTCGACTGCCTCGGTGTGCACGTCGGCTGCCAGCTGTTCGGCCTCATCCAAGTCGAAAGTGCTCCAGGCGAGCGAGGTCTCAATGAGCCGGGCCATCGCCACCTCGTCAGGGTTGCCGATCTCCCGCATAATTGCCAGGGCCTCCGCGCCGAGCGCCCGATGCCGATCGCTGCGGCCCTGCCGGCTGTCCAGCCCGGTCAGGCCGATCAGAGCGGCCGCGCGAGGCCGGGTCGAGTCGGGAGCCACCGCCAAGGCACGCTCGACCCACCGTGCTCCCTCGACCGCGTGACCGCGGACGAACCAGAACYGCCACAGGCTGGCGGCGAGCCGGAGCGCGGTCTCGGGCTCGTGGGCGCACGACCAGCGCAACGCAGCGCGCAGGTTGTCGTGCTCGCTGTCGAGCACCTTCGGCTGTTCGAGGACCACCCCGGTGGCCCGTTCGGGATTGTGGGATTCGGCGACGGCAAGGAAGTAGGCGCAATGCGCAGCCGCCAGTTGAGCCGCCTCACCTGCATGATCGAGATTCTCTTGGCCAAACTGGCGGACCGTCTCCAATTGCCGGTATCGGGTCCCGGCGCCCTTCCTTTCGGTGACCACMAAAGACTTGTCCACCAGCTTCGCMAACAGGTCGAGCAGTTCGATTTGGTGGAGGGGCGCATCGGCGCAGACTGCTACCACAGCGTCGAGGGTGAAACCACCCGTGAACACAGATAGCCGGCGCAGCAGAACCTGCTCCGGTTTGGTGAGCAGTTCGTGGCTCCATTCCAAGGTGCCACGCAGGGTCTGGTGCCGCGTGACGCCGCTGGTTCCCCCGCCGAGCATGGACAAAGCATCGCCCAATCTCTGGACGATCTCGGCGGGTTCGAGTACGGCGGTTCTGGCCGCGGCCAATTCCAGGGCCAGCGGCATCCCGTCGAGCCGTCGGCACAACTCGGTCACCCCCTGCGCGTTGTCGGCGTCGAGCGCGAAACMCGGCCGGACCTGCGCTGCCCGCTCAACGAAAAGCCGGACAGAGGACAGACGGCCCAGCACGGCCAGGTCGAGAGCGTCGGTCCGCAGGGGCGAGGGCAGGGGCAATGACGGCACCCGGTAGGTGTACTCTCCGTCGGCATGGAGTGGCTCCCGGCTGGTGGCCAGAACTTTAACCCCAGGGGATCCGTCGAGTAGCGCGACGACGAGTTGCGCACAGGCCGCGAGCAGGTGTTCGCAGTTGTCCAGCACGAGGAGCAGCGAGCGTCGCCGCAGTTGGTCGACCAGCGCTTGGACGCGGCTTGATGCCGCGCCGGAATCCAACCCGAGGACCTCTGCTACGGCATCGGCCACCAGCAGCGACTCCCCAACGGCCGCGAGGTCGACGAACCAGACTCCGTCCACGTACTMAGGACGAACTGTCTTCGCGGCCTCCAATGCCAGTCTGGTTTTGCCGCTGCCGCCAGCCCCGGTGAGGGTGAGCAGGCGAGCATGGCCCATCAGCCGCTCGACGTCAACGAGTTCACGCTCGCGCCCGATGAAGTTTGTCAGCGGGGATGGCAGATAACCGATGGCATCGTCTTTGCCGGTCACGCCGGCGGGCTGGTGGAGGCGCTCCTCGGGCGGCGAGCCGGTCAACAACTCGCGAAACAGTCCCATCGTCCGGGTGTCCGGGTCGGTCCCGAACGCGTCGAGGAGTTCGTCGACCAGCCGCTCATATCGTGCCAATGCTTCCGACCGCCGGCCCATCCCAGCCAGCACCACCATCTGCGCGCGCACGGCTCCCTCGTGGACGGGATCGGATTCGAGCGCATGGGTGAGGATGACCAAGGCTTCCTCCGGTGCGCGCTGCGCCACCGTGGACGCCAGTTTCACCAGTACCTCTCGATGGATTTCCCGGAGCTCATCTCGGCGTGTCGTCAGCCAATCCGCGTCCGGCAGATCCGGCAGAAGATCACCACTGTACAAGTCGGCCGCATCGCGCAGGCTTGCCTCGACACCTGCAGCCAACGCTGCCACGGCCGAACGCTCGAACTGCAGGACATCGACATCGACCGGGCCAGCGTCATCCAGCACGACCACTTCACCGCGGATGGCGAGCAGCCCGTCGCTGCCGGCTCCAGCGCTCGAGAGCGTACGGCGAGCGACGTACAGGGTCTGATGCAGATTCCGTGCGGCGGCCACCGGCTCCATGTCAGGCCACAGGCGGTCCAGTACCTGCTCGCGACGGCCACGTTGACCACGCGCCAACGCCAGCATCGCCACCACGGACTTTGCCTTCTGCAGCCGCCAGTGGCTGTTCTCGACTGCGTTCCCGTTGACGTACACGATGAACGAGCCGAGAAGCTGGATGCGCAACCCGCTTTGGGTAGGCTTCATGGTTCTTCAGTATCCGCTCGCCAACCGGCGTTGTCGAACAACGAAATCTCCCACAGAATCGCTGCCTTGGCGCACTCTGTGAGCGGCCCGTCACTAGCAAGCAAACCACCAGAACCACAGCAGCCAATCGCCCCCGTCCGGCTGGATTCAGCAGTTTGGGTCGGCTGTAGTGAGACAACGTGGGAAAGGGTGTCTCACTAYAGTTGACCCGGACCGCTAGAAGAACGGCCGCATGGCTGAGTCGAAAAGTTCGGGGTCCACGTTCACCCCTGAGGAGCGGGCCGCGATGAAGCAGCGTGCCACGGAGCTAAAAAAGCAGCAGGGCGCCGCCGAGACAGCGGCGACCCTGCGTGACGGCGGAAAATCGTTMTACCGAGCCACGGATATCCGGCTCAGGGGAGTCCTGGCCCTGCTTCGCCACGACCCGCGTGTGCAGCAGTTCGTCGAGTCGGAGCCGGCATCCCTCCTCACGGCGGAAGCCCGGGGACAGGACGGCCAGCTGGAACTGCTCGCGAAGTATCTKGAATCCGGGGGCAACAAGGCGGCGATGACCCGCAGCGGCTACCTGAGCCGTCCTACGCTCTACGCGCGGCTGGCCAAGCTGGAGGAACTGCTGGCGGTGGATCTCGACGACGCCGAATCTAGGACATCCCTACACGTCGCACTCTTGCTGCACCGACTGCGGGGGCTCTAGCAGCGGAATCTCCGTTCTAGGCAAACGGGATAGGCGGCCATCCGCCGGGAGGATGGCCGTGCAACACGCCCGGGGAAAACCGATTCCCGGCGTCGGACGGCCCGGGCCTGGAAAGGGGTCGACATGCTGTCGGCATTCTTCGAGTTGACTGACGCCCGCCCGGTGTTTGAGGGGATGAARCTGATCGCCGAACTGTGGACCGAGGCCCCGGCGGCTACCAGACAATCCGCGTCGCCATGGCTTCCAAAGGGCGCCGGATGCGCCCGCCCTCGCCGGCGTCCCTTCCGGACGCGGTGTCATCTACGGCGTGCCCGTTTGCCGTGCGGGTTGCCTCCGGCCGGGCAGTTTCCGGCATCACCCGTTGTTCTCTGCGGAAACCGAAGGCAAGGTGTTCCGGCGGTCTTCGGCTMGCCGAGTCGCCCTGTTAGAATGCCGTMGACGGTTCGTCGAGGCMGGAAGGAGAGCCGGATGTCGCAGGCCGCGCAGTKGACACCAGGGGACCAATCGTGGGTCAGGGACAATCTGCGCCACGCCATAGACCATCTCGTTGAGCTCGGTTACTCGGTGCGCGGCGGGCAGGGCGAGGACCCGGAACTGATCGATCCCGGAGGTTCGGCCGTGGAGACGTGGCGGGAGGGCTATCCCTACGAGGAACGGATGTCCCGTGAGGACTACGAGCTGGAGAAATATCGGCTGCAGGTTGAGCTGCTGAAATTCCAGTACTGGGGCCAGGACCAGGAGCTCCGGAACGTAATCGTTTTCGAGGGYCGGGATGCCGCCGGCAAGGGCGGAACGATCAAACGCTTCACCGAACACCTTAATCCCCGCTCGGCCCGGGCGGTGGCGCTGGCGAAACCCTCCGACCGTGAACAGGGCCAGTGGTATTTTCAGCGCTACATCCAGCACCTGCCGTCGGCCGGGGAGATCGTGATGTTCGACCGCTCCTGGTACAACCGGGCGAATGTCGAGCGGGTCATGGCCTTCTGCACGGAACAGGAGTACGACACGTTCATGGTGCAGGCACCGCTCTTCGAGAGGATGCTCGTGGACTCCGGCATCCACCTGACCAAGTTCTGGTTCTCGGTGACGCGGCATGAGCAGCGCACCCGCTTCGCGATCCGGCAGATCGATCCCGTGCGGCGCTGGAAGCTCTCGCCGATGGACCTGGCTTMTCTGGACAGGTGGGAGGAGTACACGGCGGCCAAGCAGGAGACGTTCCTGCGCACCGACACGGACCATGCGCCGTGGATCACCATCAAGTCCAACGACAAGAAGCGGGGGCGGATCAACGCCATGCGCTTCTTCCTCAACCAGTTCGACTACGACGGCAAAGACACCTCGGTGGTCCACGACGCCGACCCACTCATCGTGCGACGCGGCCGCGAGGCCGTCGGCGACTGAGGCGCCTCTTCGGCGGGGTGAAGGGTGTCCGGGGCCGCKAGAACCCGAGGGGTTCCTGCCCGGGTACTTCCGGCCTGAGGCGTCCTCCGACGCGCTGCCCGCGGAAGCGAGGTGCGCCGAGGCMAAGGCCTAGGGCCTGGTTGCTAGCCGTTCTCGTCGCGGCGGTCGGCGCGGGCCACGGGGAGGTCACCGAGCCGGTCCACCTGCTCGGCCAGGGCATCGATCACGGCGCGCAGCTGGACTTGGGCCACCTTGGTGTAGGTGCGGACATACTCKATCTCCTGAATGGGGTCGGTATAGCCAGCTGCCGTGGCCGCCTGCACCGGAACGGCCTGCCGCGTGGCCGCGGAGTCCTCGGCCCTGCGCAGGATCTCGCTGTACTGGGTGCGGGCGCTGGCTACGAGGTCCTTCGAATACTGCTCGGCCTCCGATACKAACTTCTCCGCGAGGATCTGCGCCTGCGTGATGACCTTGACCATCTCGTCCTTGGCCGCGGGGCTTGCCGCGCCTGACTGGTGCTGGTMCGCCTCGAGTTGCTCGGCAACAGTCCGAAGGAATTCGTGGACGGCTTGTTGGTMGTACCCTCGTCCCACCACCTCGAACGAGGCGTTGCGGATGTCGGAAGGGCTGATGCGGCCTTCTGGGCTAGCGGTGCTCATGGTATACCTCTTCCTGGTCTTCACCGGTGGCCGAGGAATTATCCTCGACGCCTGCGTAGTCTTCGTACCGTATGTCGGCCCGTGGCGTGCCCGCCGCGACGAGTTCGCGGACGGTGTGCCCGACCATCGCCGTCGACCCGGCCACGAGGGCCAGACGCCGGGGCGCATCGGGGTGTGCCGCGGCAACGGTGCCCACATAGCCCTGGGCGCCGGGGAAGGTGGCGTCGTCGGAGACGACCGGGTGGTAGCTGAACCACGGCTCCCTTGAGGCCAGCTCGGCGAGCCGCTGCTGGTCGTAGAGGTTCCACGGGACCCGCGCCCCGTGGAAGAGGTCCACCCGCGGCCCGCTGCCGCGCTCGACCCATTGCTGCCCCACGGCGTCGACTATCGAGGCCATCGGGGCGAGTCCGGTCCCGCCGGCAACCATGAGCAGGTCCCGCGAACCCTCGAGGGCGAGCTGGTCCCCTACGGGGGCGCCGATGCGTACCGTGTCGCCCACTTTGGTCCGGCGGACGGCGGCGGTGCTGAAAAGGCCGCCGGGGATCAGTTGGACGTGCAGTTCGATTGTGCCGTCGGCGCGGGGGGCGTTGGCAGGACTCAGGTAGCGCCAGGTCCGCGGGAGTGAGGGAACCTCCACCGCGGCCGACTGTCCTGGCGAGTACGTGAAGCCGTCCGCGACGCGGACCTCCAGGACCGTGACGTCCAGGCTGCGGCGCTCGACGGCGGTGACCTCGCCTTCCCACCACGGCGGCGTAGTATCAGATGCCTCCTCGGCGGCCATGACCATGACTTTGGCGATCAGTCCGTACGCMTCGGCCCACGACTGCGCCACCTCGTCGGTCCATTCCGGACCGAGGTACTTCTGCAGGGTCGCCAGGAAGGAGGCCCCCACCATCGAGTACTGCTCCGGCTTTACGGAGAAGCGGCGGTGGTCGCGGCCGAGTTGGCCAATGAACCCGGCGACCTCGTCAATCTGATCCGCGTGGCTCACAATGTGCCCGAGGGCGGCGAAGAGTTTGTCCCGCTGGCCGGCCATCGAGACCGGGAACATTGCGCGTAGCTCCGGGTGGGACAGGAATAAGTGCGAGTAGAAGTACAGGGGGACTTCGTCCCCGAGCGCGGYCGCCATGGACCAAGTCCTCTTCAGCCCACCGGCATCCATCGAAAGGCCCTTCTGTCGGGGTCGGTCTCCGCCGGTTCCGGCGGAGCGGGCCCCCCACAGCACCTCGGCCAACCTACCCCATTGCTGGTGGACKGGTCCAACAGGTTTCGGCGCCCATGCCGCAGACCGGAACCCGCCTCCCGGMACCTCAACCGTGCCGGCACCAACAGGCCAGCACACCGCTCCCCGCCCGCCACGTCATCGGAACAGGACACGCAACCATGAACGACTCCATCACTTTCACCGCCGACGACATCCTCGCGTCTATCCCGCACACGCAGGGAGCGGTGCCGAAGGAAGAAAAAAGAAATCCCGATTGATGCGTAACCTTTCTGGGTTCTCCAGCGATTACTGCCTTGTAACGCGGCGCCGGAGCTTGGACCCCCACCAGGCATCCGGCCCTTCCGCTGTAAGTGCTGGCCGGCGTCTGCCCCCAAGAGGCGCCGGCCAGCCTTCACGCAACCCAAGGATGGACGTTTGTTGTGAAGAGTGTTTGCAAGACCGCCACGTGCTGACCAAGCAGGGAAACCGGCTCGATGCCACGCGCCGCAAGGACGCCCCGTGCGGGACMGAGCGGCTGGCTTACGCCCGGACGCCGGTCAGCCACCTGAACCCCGACCAAGCGGCCACCGGCAGCATCCTCGGGATCTACACCGACGAAAACAGCTCCGACAACCCGCGCTCCTGCTCCAGGCACGTCGCCGCACTGCGCACCGAACGGGACACCGCAGGGATKCCGCTGCCGGACGCGTGGATAGTCACCTCCGAAGCCTGGATGAACTACCTCCGCACAAACCCGCCRTGCGGTTCTGATCAACCCCTGGACGCGATCACCACCAGCACCGGAAACGCTGCCCTGATCCAGGCCGGGAGCAACGTCAGCGGATTCACCAAACCCGCACCGTTCACCGGGGACGCGGGAACCCGCGAAGCCATCGCGGCCTACCGCCCCGATGGTTGGCCCGAAGGGCTGGAGAACAGCCGCGACGAGTGGGCCCAGGTGCTGGGGAACCCCGCAACCCTGACGGCCCGGACCGCGCAGGAACTTGCAGGAGCATTCCAGCACCCCACCGCCCGGGACTGCCTGATGACCGACGTCATCACCAGTGCACCGGATCAATTCACATCCGTCATGCTCGGAGTGTTCCCGGCCCGTCCCGACTGGGCCCGCGTGGACATCGCCCAGGAAGTCGCGTTCGAACTGATGAAGGCCACCCCCGAAGGACAGCGCGCCCCGATGCTGTGCTTGATCGGCTGGCTGGAATGGCTCAAAGGCAAGTCCAGCTTTGCCGCCCGGTATTTCAAGCTGGCACTGGAGGACGCCACCGACTACCGCCTCGCCGTGCTGCTGGCCGAACTCGTGAGCCGCGGACTGGTCGCTGACTGCGCGCGGAACCCGGAAAAGTCCTACGCCCGCCCCAAGAACCGCTAACCGGCGCGACTGAGCCCGCGCCCCAGGAAAAGGGTCCGGCCTTGCCCCTCGGAATCCTCACCGGGTGCATGGTGGCCGCCCCCCGCTCCGCTGCTGGCGCGGGCGCAGCCCCTTCACCAGCGAACGCGCAGGAACTMCCGCTAGCGTGAAAGAACACCGCCGTCCGACACCMCAGGCAAGGAACCCCAGCTGTGGCCGATGAGATCCGCATGACCGAGGAAGACACCATCGCCCCTGGCGCCAGCCAGCTCGAGKACGTGCTGGAGCTGAGCCTGCTCACCGCGGGGCCGTCCGCCGTCCCGGCGCGCAGCTTCCGGGAGTCGCGACTGTTAGTTCAAGATGGAGGTAGATTCGAGCCTCGCTTTGGCGGTTCTAGGCGATGACGATGACGATGGTGGAGCGGGCCGCTTCTACGACGCTGTCGGGGGGAGGGATCTTCATTGGGCCGATGGCCCCCGCGCGTTCAGGGCCTCGTTGACGGGAGCGAAGGCGACCCGATCCAGGACAAGTTCGATCTCGCGGATTTTGTCTGCGTTGATGGTGAGCAGCTCGATACACCTGACGGCGCCGGCAGCCGTATCGGCGATGAAGTCGTACACGACGCAGGCACGGTCCTGCGCGGAGAAGATCTCCCGGATCTCGTTGCCGACCAGCACCGGGAAAAGGCGCTTGAGCGCCGAGGTCCACCCGGCCTTGTCGAGGGTCGTGCCGGCGAACGTGGCTACGAGATCCTCACCGAGCAGGTTTCCAAGGGCATCCATATCGTGGGAGCCAACAGCCTGGATGTAGGAGCGTGCGATCCCTTCGACGCTGGAGTTCGGCACAAGAGATCCTTTCGTGAGCAGCGAAGGGGCGTAGTGCTCGTCCCTTCAGCGAGGTGAACGCAGCCCGGTCCTGGGCTCACAGACGTGCAGGATGGGGCACACGTGCGTCGGAAGTTAGTCCTTGGCGCCGGCGATGTTGACCAGCCATGCCACACCGAACTTGTCGTTGCACATGCCGAAGGTATCGCCCCAAGGCGCGGTTTCGAGTGGCATGKAGACGGCACCACCGTCGGCGAGCTTCTCCCAGTAGCCACGGAGTTCGGCGTCGTTGGCACCGCTGAGGGAAACGCTGTAGGTGTTGCCGGGTCGGAACTCCATGCGGGCGGGCGTGTCTGACGCCATCAGTGTCAGCCCGGACGGCGATTCCAGCTGTGCATGCATCACCAGATTCTCTTCGGCAGGATCTTGGCTCGCCTGAAAGTCGGCAAAGGTACTGATGGTCAGCTCGCCGCCGAAGACGTCCCTGTAAAACTCCATGGCTTCACGGGCATTGTTGCGGAAGCTCAGATAGGGATTCAGGCGGGTCGTCATGGGGGATTCTCCTGGGTTCTAATTGCGCGATTACGTCACCACCGGGCCATGCTAACAGTGCGCCGCAGGACCGCAACAGGGGACCCCGCACGCCGGGTCGGAGTTCCCTGGATCTCTGAGATTCACAGGGGAGTGTTGCCCTTGAGCACGTATGCCGCGATGATCAGTGGCCCGTCAACGATGCTGAGAGCCAGGACGTAGTTTTTCATGTCACCTGTCGACCACATTGTGCGGCCACCGTCCTGCGGGAATTGCGGATCCCGGCGTACCAGGGCTTGCCCTGGCGCCGCGGAGGCCTGTCCGGTTGTGTGGGTGGCGGGTCTGGGCACTGGCTTGTGGGCCCTCCGCCTGCTGGGATCTGACCGCCAGGCGACGGGCGCATGATTTCKAGGCACACGATGGCTTTGGCCTGGTCGCGACCCCGTTTCTGGTGCTGATTACTCGGCGATGTCCTCCGCCCACAGCTCAGGGTGTTTCTCCTGGAAGGTGCGCATCATCTCGACGCATCGGGCATCATTCAACACCAGTACTTCGACGCCACGTGAGCGCAGAAGATCGAATTCGCCGGGGAACGTCTCGGCCTCGCCCACCACCACGCGCGGAATCTTGAACTGGATGATGGTCCCGGTACACATCGCACACGGTGCCAAGGTGGTGTAAAGGGTCGTGTCCCGGTAGCTCTTCTGCCGTCCGGCAGCCCGCAGCGCAGACATCTCGCCGTGGGCGATTGGATCACCATGCTGGACACGCTCGTTGTGGCCGCTGGCAATCAGTTCCCCGCCGCGGGCCAAGGCAGCGCCGATCGGGATGCCGCCCTCTCGGAGACTCTTTTGTGCGGCTTCGTAGGCAGCTTCGAAAACCGGATCTGTGTTGGTTCTTTGAGTTTCGTTCATGGGTGCAGTCTAAATTGGCGGGCGTTCCAATTGCCGGTGGGCGCTCGCAGCTTGGCATCGAGGTTCAACCACAGCAGCTCGTGGACCCTCCGCCTGCTGGGATGTGGGGTCATCCGGGTCTCCTTTCTGGCTTGTTCTCATGGGTGTGGTTGGTCTTGTATCTATGCATGTGGCTGTGGTGTTKACATGACGTGCGCTAAATTCTTTCCAGATTCTTAGCCTCGATTCGTTGTTTCTTGGGGTGTGAAACCGGCAGCGTTTGTCCGGCCAAGGGCGGATGTACAGGGTCCACACCCGTGTCCGTGTGATTCCCTGGCTCATCTGCGACCCTCGCGTCCAAGGCAGCCGTGCTGTCTACAGCGAGTCGCAATTGCTGCGGCAGCTGACCTTGAGCGCTGCAGTGAGTCGCCTTTCGGCGGCGAGCGGATCTGGCCAATCGACGTTGCTGACAGTGACGCCCGTATCCTTGATAGATGAGTGACATAGCGCATTCAACCGTCACATTTGATGGCCGCTTCGCCCGGGAGTTCAAGGAGATGGCCATTCCTTGGCGCGCGCAGGAGGCTCCCGACCCGCACCTTCTGGTGCTCAACGAGCACCTCGCCACCGAGCTAGGTCTCGATCCGGCCTTTCTCAGGAGCCCCGAGGGTCTGCTTCTGCTGATCGGCAACGCCGTCCCTGCGGAGTCCAGTCCGGTGGCACAGGCCTACGCCGGCCACCAGTTTGGCTGGTACGCCCCCCGTCTCGGCGACGGGCGCGCACTGCTGCTCGGCGAGGTCGGGCACGCGGACGGGCAGCTCCGCGACATCCATCTCAAGGGATCAGGACGCACGCCGTTTGCGCGAGACGGCGACGGCCAGGCAGCGGTCGGCCCTATGCTGCGCGAATACATCGTGAGCGAGTCGATGCACGCGCTGAACATCCCCACCACACGATCCCTCGCCGTCGTCGCGACGGGGCGTTCGGTGCAGCGTGAGACGCTCCTTCCCGGTGCCGTTCTTACCCGGGTTGCCAGCAGCCACCTGCGCGTGGGCAGCTTCCAGTACGCCCGGTCTACGGGCGACATCGGCCTCCYTCGCCGCCTCGCCGACTACGCGCTAACCCGTCACCACCGCGCCGCCGCGGACGCCGAGAACAGATATCTCGCACTATTCCGAGGGGTGATATCTGCCCAGGCTTCACTCGTGGCCCGGTGGATGCTCKTCGGGTTCGTTCACGGGGTCATGAACACCGACAACATGACGATCTCGGGCGAAACCCTCGACTACGGGCCGTGTGCCTTCATGGAAGGCTTCGACCCCGCCGTCGTCTACAGTTCGATCGACGAGACCGGACGCTACGCCTACCGCAATCAKCCGTTAGTGGCGGAGTGGAACCTTGCCCGGCTCGCCGAGTCTCTCCTGCCCCTCCTCCACGATKACCAGGAGAAGGCAGTGGACCTCGCGGTGGAAGCCCTCGGCGAGTTCCGCCGGCAGTACAGTGAAGCCTGGTCGGCAGGGATGAACGCCAAGCTGGGGTTCCGTGAAGGGCTCGACGACGAAGTGACCTCGCCCCTTGTGGACGAACTTGTGGCTTTGATTCAGGAGTCAAGGGCGGACTACACGTCGTTCTTCCGGCACCTCGGCAAAGCCGCCCGCGGCCAGGTTGAACCGGCACGCGGCCCGTTTCTGAACCCGGCAGGTTTCGATKCCTKGGTGAGGCGCTGGCGTGCGTTGGCACCGGACGCTGACGCCATGGACCGGGTTAACCCCGTCTACATCCCGCGGAACCACCTAGTGGAGGAGGCCCTGGCCGCCGCTACCGGCGGGAATACGGGTCCGTTGGAACGGTTGATGGACGCAGTAGCGTCACCCTTCGACGAGCGGCCCGGTCTCGAGCATTACGCMGACGCCGCCCCGGAAAGCTTCGGCCCTTACCGGACCTTCTGCGGAACCTGAACCGCTGAAGCAGGTTGCGGCACGGCTCCATCAGCTGGGTCCGCAAACACAATCGACGACAGAACGCTTTCTTCCAACGCCGGGGAGCTCATCATGGACACCGAATTCGCTGAGGTCATCGATCATGACGTCACCACCATCACCTGCGTATGCGGCAATACCGTCAGCAACGAGGGATTGATTCAGGCCAACTCACAAGGCATTCCCGTTCACAACGACGGAAACACTCCCGTTCCCGCGGGGCTGGCTGCATGGCCTGAGGACGAGGATCTCTACACCCTGTGTCCCTCATGCGGTCGCGTTTACCACGACTCGGTCATCGAAGAGACAGGGACCGCGCCCGTTGCTCTCCGAGTCGAAGTAACTGCCGGACCGATTGCAGAGGCAATCCGTGTCCACTGGGACCTCAACACGTAGCCCTGTGACCGTGTCCAGGATCAGTAACGGTGTGCCGGCGACCGGTGCGAGGAACCTGCTTACGGAAGACGCTTCCGGAGGCCGGAATCAGCCACGGGTGAAGGTGCCCAGTCCGGTCGGATCGTAGAAGTCGAGCCTCACGCTCGACGCCGTGCCGCCGGCACCGGGCGCCGCACCTGCGGYAGAGGCGAAGATTGCCCCTGCGAGGCCGTTGGMGTTCTCCCCGATGGATTCAAAGCTGAAGGTATCGCCGTCGAAGTGGTTGAGGGGGAACTTGGTGGTGCTGCCAGCGGGGCCGAGCCCTAGGAACAACCCGCCGTTCTCCACCGCGACGCTGAGCGGGCCGTAGTAGGGGTTCGCGTAGCTGCCTATGTAGAAGTCGCTGCCCCGCGCCGGTTTGGCCTGTGCGGGCGCCTGGGAGTAGTCGACTTTTGGCTTGTCCGCCTCGTCGATMTTCTGGAAGACGCCGGAGGTGAATCCGAACCAGTCAACAGTCGCGGCGCCGTTCTGGGCGGTGTCCAGGAATGYGGCGCAAATGGCTTCCGGAATGCCCTGCGGACGGCCGTTCGTCAGGGCCACGATGCCCAGCTGCTCGCCCGGCAGCATGGAGACGGCGGTCGCGGCACCGAGGTTGAAGGCTCCTGAATGCCCGAGTTGCAGCCGGGCGTGGTCGTCGTAGGAGACGTTCCAGCCCAGGCCGTAGAAGCGGGTGCGGGCGCCCGGTGTCGCGGGAAGGCCCGACACCGCGTGCGGGACATGCGTGACGCCAAGCTCGTCAGGGTCTACAACGTCCTTGCCTTCAAAACTGCCGTTGGCGAGCTGCAGCCGGATCCAGCGGGCCAGGTCATTCACGGAGGAGCTGGCGCCGCCGGCGGGTGCTTCGGCGTCGGCGTCCCGGCTGTATTTGGCGACCCAGGTATTGTTGCCGGCGGGCACATGGATGAGAGCCCGGTTTGAGGCTTTTTGGTAGTCCGCATGGCGATAGCTGGTGGAGGTCATGCCAAGGGGCTTGAACAACACGTCTTCGGCGAGGTCTGCCCATGGCATTTTCATCGCATCGGCGGCGGCCTTGGCACCGGAGGTGTAGCCGAAGTTGCTGTAGTTGTAGCTTGACCTGAATGTGTCGAGCGGTTGCTGGTTGAGGTGGCTGAGAATGTAGGACTGGTCGAATGCAAGGTCTTCCAGCAGATCACCCGCTCCCGTCCGCAGGCCGCTTTGATGTGACAAGAGGTCCGCCATCGTGGCGTTTGCCGTAACGAAAGAGTCTTTGAGGGCGAACCCCGGACTGTGCATGATCACCGGGTCCGTCCAGGAGATGGCCTTGCGGCCCACGGCTACGGCCGCCACCGTGGAAGCCAGTGGTTTGGACACCGAGGCCAGTTGAAAGACCGTGTCCGCGTCGACTGTCTCGGGCTTGCCCGACTCCCGCACGCCGAAGCCCTTGGCGTACAGCACCTGGTCCCGGTAGACCACTGCCACCGCGATTCCGGGGACTCCGGTGCTCTCCATGGCCCCCTGGACTATCCCGTCAAGGTTAGCCACGGCGTCATTGACCTTCTGTTGGTCCAGGAGCGGTTTGACCTGTGGTTCCGGTGCCGGCAGGAGCGAGGCCGACGGCGTGCCGGAGGCGCCAGACTGACTGGCATTTTGGTCGGTGCAGGCCGCCAGTAGCGACGTCCCTGCCATGCCMGCAGCTCCGACGCCGAATGCCTTCAACAGCGAGCGGCGGTCAGCTGGCACCGAGCTGATCGGCAGCACGAATGAATTCCTGTGGTTCATGGACATACCCCCAACACGTCTGGAACGCCGAGCTGAMGCCTTCTCCCCATGATGGACCCATGCCGGCGTTCGAGACGAGTATTTCGGCTGATGGATCCGGGGMAGGCGCTCCAAGCCTCGTGCAGACGGCGGTTCAGGTCATATGGTCGAAGTCTCCTCGCACCCAAGCAGCATGCCGTTGGGCTGAATCGTGCAGAATGGACTTTGCTCCGGAAGCGATTACATTGTTGAAGTTGCCGTAGATCCGGTCGAACTTGAGCTCTCCCAACTGCGCGGCGAGCCGCAACGCCACCGCGCCGGATAGCGGCAAATGATTCGGGTAGCTGCGCATGAAGGCGATGGAGCGACGGTCCGGATTCGGATACACGCTGTCACCGGTCAGCAGAACGCCTCTGCCGCCAGCCCCTGCGGCCCAGTTCACCACCGCGCTGCCCGGGAAGTGTCCGCCGGTCTGGTGCAGTGTCAACCCTTCGGCGATAGCTTGACTGCCGGACCAGTATTCGATGACCGGATCATCGCGCCCCAGCCATCCCCGGTCTGCGTCGGCCACAAGTACAGGGACGCCACCGAGCCGATGCGACCATTCGACCTGCACACCAAACATGTGTGGATGGCTAGCGGCGATCGCCAGGACCGGGCCCCGCTCGAGGACTGCCTGCACAGCGCTGTCATCGACATATCCGACCGGATCCCACAGCAGCGAACCCTCGTGTGTCACCACAAGCTGGGCGGTCTGGCCGATCCCGACTTTGGGCTCCGTCGTGATCCCGGTCAGTCCCGGCTCGTTCTCCTTCAACAATGTCTGCTGGCCCTCCTGCGCCAGCCCGTCCAGTGTGAGCCATTTTTGGCCGTCCTCGGGCACGTACTGCCGCTCATCGGCGCAGATTGGGCAGACCCCCGGGGTAGGTTCGTCGCGTTCGACGGCGCAGGTTGCACAGATCAGCATGGTTGGTCCCTTCTACGCGTGTTCTGTCCTGCTTTCCGCCTTCTTCACCTTCGGCCGCAGGCTGGCGTGCCCAGACTATGGCACGCGAAAGTCTCCTAGGAAGAGAGATCAGKGCCTCATTCCGTCTCACCCAGGTTGTGGGAGGGGAAGTGTGTGCAACGTAAACACTTTGGGCTCCGGACTCGGTCGTTCTGGAGTTGGATCGGACCGGATTCCGCATGTTTCCGGGGGAGCCCAGTGTTTGTAGSGGAGGAAATGCAGTTCGAGTCCCACCTTGGGCACAGCACCCCTCGTCAGAGTGGTTTTTGCCTTAAAGTGTGGACATTGCCCTTGCCGCCCTGCGCGGAGGAATCCGAGTGCCTACGTGGATCCTCGTATCGCACGGCGAATGCGGCGACCGGAACAGCCGCCTAGCCGGGGACTACGGGGCCGGACGTTCAAGCGTCGGGGCCGAGGCTGATCCCGCGCGGGGCAGTTAGGMGCGGCTTCATTCGGCGTTGGGCACGCCATCCCCTGACGCTTGCGCTGACTTGAGCTTCCGGCGTCTGCGCCGGCGCCAGACGATCACCAGGCCAAGCACGACGACGGGGACCAGCACCCAGCCGCCGATGTCGAGAGCGTCACCGATGGCATGGGCCAGCGMCCCGGCCAGATAGGCCAGAACGCTGAGGCTCGCGACCCAGGCAATGGACCCCGTGATGTTCCACAGCAGGAACTTGGGCCACGGCATCTTGGCAGCCCCGGCGGCAATGGCGCCCCAGAGCCGGACTACAATGACCCAGCGGCCAAAGAACAAGGCTGTGCCGCCGTGCCGATCGAAGAACGACTCCAGTTGGACGATGCGGTTCTCGTCGGCGTGGAAGCGCCGTGCAAGTCGCAGCATCAACGGACGGCCTCCCACCCGCCCAAGTACGTAGCCAATAGTGCTCCCGAGCATGGCGCCGAGGMTGCCGACCGCGATAACGGCAGCAAGGTTCAGATCGCCGTGGCGCGCCGAGGCGTAGGCCCCAAGCAGTACGGCMACGGCGGGAAGCGGTACACCGGCGCACTGGGCCAGCACGATCACGAAGACGCCGAAGTAGTACCCCCATTCGTCCGCAATCCCGGCTTCCGCGGCAACGAAGCCTGCCGAGCCGAGCACCACGAAGCGGAGGGCAGCTAATCCGGTCATCGCTCACACCTCACTCCGCTGCTCCGCCACGGTTCATAATGACGGTCCCCGCGCCGCCCGAGTTTGCTCTGCGGTCGTAACCCCCGCGACGACACCGGGATGGCCCTTGTTTACCCTTGTGGCCGCGCCGCGTCAAGAGCAAGCTGCAGTCACAGCCCGGCMCGGCGGCGGCACAGCGTCCCCCTGACCTCACCGTGCAACAAATTTAGAAGGATCAACGCGTCAACGAGGCATTTCGGGAGCCTTTGAGCTCAGCGAGTAGGCCGGCGGCGGCGTTGCCGCGCTCAGCTGTGTGAGTCAGAGACCAGATGATCCCCGCACATGCTTTTCGCCGCTTTGCGGGACACCGCGTCCATTGAAAAGCGCGCCGCGGCCCGGTCAGGTGCCCACCTGGCACGCAACCCGGTTCGCCGGATAAAACCGGGACGGGTATTCCTGCACCGGCCTCAAGTCCGACCATGAGCCAAGGCATTGCGGCCCGGCTGCCTGCCAGGGTAATGCGTTGAACCAGTGACTTAGGGCCCTGCCGGTGCGAGCCTGTCGGGGCAAAAGTTKGACGTACCCGACGACCGGTGTGCGTACGGCGCCGGTCTGGGCGCGACAGGCCGCTTGCAGTTAGGGGGTCGGTTCTGTCTAAGACCGTCCGGAGACAGCATCCAGTAGGAAGCGGGTTGGCCGCTACGCCGGCCAGAACCAAGTGGAGGGCACACCATGGCAGAGCACAACTACATCT
>NZ_JBFTHK010000071.1:0-21702 GCF_056394205.1 Arthrobacter sp. 10T413_2
CCGCGGCCCCGGCGGTGTTGATTAGACTACTAAGGGCGCCTTACGGCGCCGTGTCCGCCTGCCGCCCGCACAACTGATGCAGTACAACAGAATGCGGCCGCGCCGGTCACCCTTTCCTCAAAGGAGTTCCGTGTCTTCACATCCGATTCGTGTTGCAATCGTCGGCGTAGGTAACTGCGCCACTTCGCTGGTCCAGGGCGTCCAGTACTACAAGGACGCCGACCCCAAGGCCACAGTTCCGGGCCTGATGCACGTGCAGTTCGGCCAGTACCACGTGGGCGACGTGGAGTTCGTCGCCGCATTCGACGTCGACGGCAAGAAGGTCGGCCAGGACCTGTCCGCCGCCATCCTGGCCAGCGAAAACAACACCATCAAGATCGCCGACGTGCCGCCGACCGGTGTCACCGTCCAGCGCGGCCCGACCCTGGACGGCCTCGGCAAGTACTACCTCGAGACCATCGAGCAGTCCCCGGAAGAGCCGGTCGACGTCGTCCAGGCCCTCAAGGACGCCAAGGTTGACGTTATGGTCTGCTATCTCCCGGTCGGCTCCCAGGAGGCCGCCGAGTTCTACGCCCAGTGCGCCATCGACGCCGGCGTGGCGTTCGTCAACGCCCTGCCCGTGTTCATTGCCGGCACCAAGGAGTGGGCGGACAAGTTCACTGCCGCCGGCGTGCCGATCGTGGGCGATGACATCAAGAGCCAGATCGGCGCCACCATCACGCACCGCGTCATGGCCAAACTGTTCGAGGACCGCGGCGTCACGCTGGACCGCACGTACCAGCTGAACGTCGGCGGCAACATGGACTTCAAGAACATGCTGGAGCGCGACCGCCTCGAGTCCAAGAAGATCTCCAAGACTCAGGCCGTCACCTCTAACGTCGAGGCTGAGCTCGCCGCCAAGGACGTCCACATCGGCCCGTCGGACTACGTCCAGTGGCTCGATGACCGCAAGTGGGCTTTCGTCCGCCTCGAGGGCCGCAACTTCGGTGACGCCCCGGTGTCCCTGGAATACAAGCTCGAAGTCTGGGACTCGCCCAACTCCGCCGGCGTGATCATCGACGCCATCCGCGCCGCCAAGATCGGCCTGGACCGCGGCATCGGCGGCCCGCTGGTTTCGGCGTCGAGCTACTTCATGAAGTCCCCGCCGGAGCAGTTCAACGACGACCTCGCCCGTGAAAAGGTCGAGGCTTTCATCCGCGGCGACCTGGAGCGCTAACCCTCCCGCACGTCCCCGTCCCCCGTTGCCCTATCACTTATGGCCCTTAAAACCCCGGTTTAGCCGCCATTAGTGATAGGGCAACAGGCGTTTAACGGGCGGATGAGGGGAGGGTCAGAAGAGGCCGACGGGGTTGCCGGCGTCGTCGACGTCCATCCGCATCGCCGCCGGGACCTTGGGCAGGCCCGGCATGGTCATCACCGCGCCGGTGAGGGCCACGATGAAGCCGGCCCCGGTCTTGGGGATGAGGTCCCGGACGTGGACGGTGAAGCCCTTGGGGGCGCCGAGCCGGGTGGCGTCATCAGTGAAGGAGTACTGGGTCTTCGCCATGCACACAGGCATCCCGGACCAGCCGTTCTTCTCGATCTCGGCCAGCCGTTTGAGCGCCGGCACGGAGAAGTCAACGCCGTCGGCCCCGTAAACCTCCTGCACGATGGTCCGGATCTTGTCCTCGACGGACATGTCCAGCGGGTACAGGTGCCGGAAGGCGTGCGGGGCGTCCAGCGCGGCCGCCACCTTCGCTGCGAGCTCATCCCCGCCGTCGCCGCCTCCGCCACGGCCCCAGACATCGGCCACCGCAGCCTGGACGCCCTCCGCGGCGCACCACTCAATCAGCCAGTCGAGCTCCTCAGGGGTGTCTGTGGCGAATTTGTTGACCGCCACGACCGGCACGATGCCGAACTTCTCCACGTTGCGGATGTGGCGCTGGAGATTGGCGACGCCGGCGGCCAGGGCCTCCACATTAGGCTCCTTGAGCCGGTCCTTCGCCACGCCGCCGTGCATCTTGAGCGCCCGGACGGTCGCCACGAGGACGACGGCGGACGGGGCGACGTCGGCCATCCGCGCCTTGATGTCCATGTACTTCTCGGCACCGAGGTCCGCGCCGAAACCGGCCTCGGTGACCACGATGTCCGCCAGGCTGCGGGCCGTCTGGGTGGCGATCAGGGAGTTGCAGCCGTGGGCGATGTTGGCGAAGGGTCCGCCGTGCACGAGTGCCGGCGTGCCGGCGATGGTCTGCACGAGGTTGGGCTTGATCGCGTCCTTGAGCAGCATGGTCAGGGCGCCCTGGACACCGAGATCGGCCACGGTGACGGGCTGGCGGTCGTAGGTGTACCCGAAGGTGATCCGGCCCAGCCGCTCGCGCAGATCGTTGAGGTCCGTGGCGAGGCAGAACACCGCCATGATCTCCGAGGCCACGGTGATGTCAAAGCCGTCCTGCCGCGGGATGCCCTGGGCCGGCCCGCCGAGGCCGATCACAACCTCGCGCAGGGCGCGGTCGTTCATGTCCAGGACCCGCTTGAACGTCATCCGCCGCGGGTCAATGTTCAGTTCGTTGCCTTGGAAAATGTGGTTGTCCACGAGGGCCATGAGCGCGTTGTTCGCCGAGGTGATGGCGTGGAAGTCACCCGTGAAATGCAGGTTGATCTGGTCCATCGGCAGCACCTGGGAGTAGCCGCCGCCCGTGGCGCCGCCTTTCATGCCAAGGATGGGCCCGAGCGAGGGTTCGCGCAGCGCGATCATCACTTTGTGCCCGGCCCGGGCCAGGGAATCGGCGAGCCCGACGGTGGTGGTGGATTTGCCCTCGCCGGCCGGGGTGGGGGACATCGCCGAGACGAGCACGACTTTTCCGGGGGTACGCAACGGCGTTCCAGCGGCAGCGCCCGCCACGACGTTCAGCTTCGAAGGGTCGATCTTGGCCTTATAGGGTCCATAGAGCTCCAGCGCCTCCGGGTTGATGCCGGCAGCCGCCGCGATCTCCCCGATGGGCTTCATGACGGCCCGCTGGGCAATTTCCAGATCGCTGGGTACGTTGTTCCCGGCAGTGGTGGTCTCAGACATCGTTGTCCTTCGGCTCGTGGCGGCGGCGGGTGTCCCGGGCCGGTGTTGCCGGCACGGGTTCGGCGGCGGGGCCCGGTTCAGGGTGTGTGGCCCACCGGGATGGTCAGGGTACCAAAATACTGGCTCACGGCGGTGTGGTAGCTCTCCAGCGTAATCGCGGCGGTGCGCTGCCAGCCGAAATCTTGCGCATGGATCGCGGCGGCGCGCCCCATGTCGGTGCGCGTCTGGGGGTCGTCGTAGAGAGCTTCAAGGGCGTCCGCCCAGTCGCTGGCTTTGTGGCCCTCGACCAGCATCCCCGTGCGCCCGTCCTGCACGGCGCGGGACAGGCCGCCCACTTTCGTGGCGAGCACCGGTGTCCCGCAGGCCTGCGCCTCCAGCGCCACGAGGCCGAAGGATTCGCTGTAGGAAGGCATCACCACGACGTCGGCCGATCGGTACCAGCCGGCCAGCTCCGGTGCGTTGACCGGCGGGTGGTGGGTGGCGACGTCGTCCATTCCGGCGGCGCTGACCAGCGCTTTGAGATTGAAGTCCTTCGCGCCGCTGACGGCCCCCAGGATGGTTAGCTGCAGGTCGATGTCGGGGCGCCGGGACCGCAGGAGGGCGGCCGCCTTGATCAGGATCTGCGGCCCTTTGAGCCGCTGGATTCGTCCCGCGAACAGGAGATGGAACTTGCCCGGGGCCACGCCATGCCCGGCCCTGTCGCGGTTCCGGAAAGCCGGCGTGAAGACGGCCAGGTCTACGCCCGGCGGCGCGACGTCGATGCGGTCGATGTCTGCGTTGTAGTGCGAGACCAGCTCCGCGGCTTCGGTGCCGGTATTGGCGATCAGCCGGGCGGCGCCGTCGACAATCCGCTGTTCGCCATCCTCCCGCCGCCGGGGCTCGGGCTGTTCGCCGGACTCGAGGAGCTGGTTCTTGACCTTGGCCATAGTGTGCATGGTGTGGACGAGGGGGAGCCGCCACAATTCCGCGAGCTCGAGACCGGCCACCCCGGAGACCCAGTAGTGGGAATGGACGACGTCGTACCGGCCGTGCGGCTGCAGGTGCCGGATGCGGTCGATCTCGGCGACCATGCTGTGCAGCAGTTCCGGGAGTTCCTCCTTGGGCAGCTTCCGCGGCGGCCCGGCCAGGACGTTGTGGACGCAGACGCCGGGGGAGGGATGTTCGACGGCGGGTTGCCCGGCTGCGGTGGACCGCGTGAAGATTTCCACTTCCACGCCGGTCTCGGCAAGTGCCGCGGCCAGCGCCCGGACGTACACGTTCATTCCACCGGCATCACCCGAACCGGGCTGCTCCATGGGCGAGGTGTGCAGGGAAAGGAAAGCGACGCGGCGGATCAGCGACACGGTTCCCCTCTCCTCTGCAGATTTCTCTCTGCCAAATGCATGTCGATAAAACATTACTCCTGAAGTGGCGGTGGGTTCACAGCCCGTTTTGCGGCCCGATCTCACAGTTCATTTCTCCGGCCCCGCTCAGGGGACGGTTCCGGGTTCCGTTCACCGTACGGTTCACTGCCCGGTCCCCAAGTCAGGGCCTCCTGCTAACGTGGCGGCTGTGAGCGCAACGACAGAACACGATGCTGCCGGCAGCTGGACCATCCGGGAGGCCCGACCGGAGGACTGGCCGGGCATCTGGGCGATCCTGGAGCCCGTCATCCGGGCGGGGGAGACCTTCACCTGGGACCGGGACACCACCGAGGACGAAGCCCGCGGGCGCTGGTTCAAGCAGGCGCCGGGGCAGACGTTCGTCGCGGTCGCCTCCGACACCAGTGCCATCCTGGGCACCGGCGAACTGCACCCCAACCAGGGCGGCGGCGGCAGCCATGTCGCCAACGCGGGCTACATGGTCCATCCCGGCTATGCCGGCCGCGGACTGGCCCGGGCCCTCTGCGCCTACTCGCTCGGCGCCGCACGCGACGCCGGCTTCCGGGCCATGCAGTTCAACGCGGTCGTGGAAAGCAATGTCCGGGCCGTCGCCGCCTGGAAATCCATGGGCTTCGAGGTGCTCGCCACCCTTCCCGAGGCCTTCGACCACCCGAAACTGGGCTACGTGGGCCTCCACGTGATGTACCGGAAGCTCTAGCCGGGCCGGCAGACGTTGCCGGGCTGAACGGCCGTGCCGGGCTGGCGGGCTGCCAGCGGCTCGTCAGTTACGGTGCGGTCGTCACGACCCGTGGTGCCACAGGCGGCCCAGCTCCGGGAATGCGGCCTCGTACCCGGAGAGCAGTCTGCTGGCGAGGACCTCCGAATCCACGAGCGGATGCCGCGCGAACGCGGCGAGGGCTGACTCGCGGCTGCCGGTCGTCGTCGCCTCCACCACGAGCCGTTCGACGTCCTTGACCCGCTGCATCAAGGCCAGCTGCTCCGGTCCCGGAGTATCCTGCGGAACCGGTACAGCGCCGTCGGGGGTCACCGTGCAGGGGACCTCGACGACGGCGTCCGCCGGCAGCCCCGGCACGGCCGGCACCGCCGACCCGGCCGCGCGGCGGGCGGCGGGGCCGGCGGCGGGGCTGTCCGGGGCCGGCCCAGCGACAGTGTTGACTGCGTTGTCGACCGGGAGGGTGTTGACCGTGTTGAGGATCAGCTGGGCCTCGCCGCCCCCGGACAAGGCGCGCATGACCGCCAGGGCCACCCGCTCGTAGCCGCCGCCGGCGAGGTCGGTCTCGTCACGGCGTTCGCCCCCGGTGCGGGCTTCCGCGAGATAGCCCTCTTCGCGTGACCGGCGGGCGGCCTCCCAGAGCGCAAAGGCCCCGGGCCCCGCGGCTGCGAGACGGGGATAGAGCTCGGCCTGCTGCCGGGCGATTGATTCCCCCCGGGTCAGGGCTGCGCCGCGCATGCCGGCCACCGCGCGTTCGGTGTCGTAGTAGTAGAAGAGGTATTCATTCGGCAGGCAGCCGAGGCCCTCAAGAAGACGGGGCGCGAACAGCCGGCCCTCTTCGAACTCCGCCAGTGCGGCCGGGTTCGCCAGGAGGTCCGGGAGCACATCGCGGCCCCCGGACTCCAGCCGGTACAGCCAGCCGAGGTGGTTCAGGCCGTAGTAGCCCACGCCGTCGAGCCTGCCTTCCGGCAGCGTGACTCCGGCAGCCCGGGCCGCGCGGTGGACGAGGCCGCCGGCGGAATCGCAAATCCCGATCACCCTGTGCCCGAGTACCGGGACCAGGGCCTCGGTGACCATGCCGGCGGGGTTGGTGAAGTTCAGCAGCCAGGCCCCGGGGCAGCGGCTCCGCATTTCCTCCGCGAGCTTCAGCATGGGCGGAATGGACCGCAGGGCGTAGGAAATGCCTCCCGCGCCGGTGGTTTCCTGGCCCAGAATGCCCAGGTTCAGGGCGATCCGCTCGTCGGCGGTCCGCCCGGCCGTGCCGCCGGGCCGGATCGCGGCGAAGACCATGTCGGCGCCGTCGAGGGCGTCGGCGAGCGATGATGCGGTACGGACTTGCGGCCCGGAACCGGGCGGACCCTGCTGTGCAAGGGATGCCAGGACGGCCTCGATGGCGGCCAGCCGGCCGGCGTCGACGTCGTAGAGCACCAGCTCCCGCACCAGCCCTGCGAAGGGGCCGGCAGAGAGCGCCCGGTAGACCAGGGGGACGCGGAACCCGCCCCCGCCGGCGATCGTGAGCCGCATGCGAACAGTCTATTCTCCGCGCTATTCCTCGCGCGTCCCGGCGCGGCCGGTGTGGGCCAGCCCGGGCGGGTGTGGCGCGGGCCCGGGGGCGCGGCCAACGTGCTGGACACGCCGCCGTCGGGCCGTTGCAGCCGGCGGTTTCGCTCGGCTGCGGTACGGCGTAGTGTGCCGTATATGGACGCGATCCCGACGCGGCGCTTTGACCCGCTGTCTGCCGTCCGCAGCTCGGCCGCGGACGGGTTCGACCTGCTCCTGACCGGCACCGTATTCCAGGACATCATCTTCACCGGGCTGCCGCACGCACCCCAGCCGGGAACGGAAATCTGGAGCGACGGGATGGGCAGCTGCCCCGGCGGTGTCGCGAATCAGGCGATCGCCGCGGCCCGGCTGGGGCTGCGGACCGGGCTGGCCGCCGCGTTCGGCGACGACGGCTACGGCGACTACAACTGGAAGATCCTGGCGGGGCAGGAACATGTGGACCTGTCGCTGTCGCGGCGGGTGCCGGGCTGGCATTCGCCCGTCACGGTGTCCCTGAGCGTTGAGAAGGACAGGTCCATGGTGACGCACGGCCACCCGGCGCCGGTCTCCGCCACCGAGCTGATTGGCTGTCCGCCGCCGGCGCTCGCAGCCGTGGCGGAGCTGGGGGAGGAACTCGAGCCCTGGGCCGCCGATGCGCATAAAAACGGAGTCCGGCTGTTCGGCGATGTCGGCTGGGATCCGTCCGGTGTCTGGTCCTCCACCCGGCTGGACAACCTGCAGTACTTTCACGCTTTCATGCCGAACCAGCACGAGGCGATGGCTTTCACCGGCCACGACAACCCGTGGGCGGCCCTCTACGCGCTGGCCGACCGGGTGCCGGTCGCCGTCGTGACCCTTGGTCCGCAGGGGGCCATGGCCGTGGACTCCGAGACGGGCGAAGAGGAGTGGGTGCCGTCGCTGCCGGTGTCCGCCTACGATCCCACAGGCGCGGGGGATTGTTTCGGGGCCGCCTTCATTGTCGGCTGCCTGGCCGGCTGGCCGCTCGGGGACCGGCTGCGGTTTGCGAATCTCTGTGCGGCTCTGGCCGTTCAGGAGGTTGGCGGTTCGCTGGCGGCCCCCGGCTGGGGGGACATTGCCGACTGGTGGCTGCGGGCCAACGCCCGGAAGGAACGGCAGGCCAGTCAATGGCTGCGCCGCTACCGCTTCCTGGAAGAGATCGTGAGGGATGTTCCGCCCGAGGCGCAGCGGCGGGCGACGGCGACCATCGCGCACCTGTCCGACGCATAGGGGCTGCGGGAGGTGCCGGGGCGGGCGGTTGCAGCCACTGGACATGTCCTCCTCCCGGACCTTGGCATGGACATATACCCGTTGTGCCCGGTCCTGGGTGCGAAGAATGGGCATGTCCCGAGAGCGGTGTCCGGGTAGGTTCTCTTTGGCCACCGGACATGTCCCTCTCTGGGGCCCGAGCGTGGACATATACCCGTTGTGCCCGGTCCTGGGTGCGAAGAATGGGCATGTCCCGCGGGACGGGAGGACATGTCCAGCGGTAGGCGTGGCCCCGCGGATTATCCGGCCCGCGGCGTCGCCCATAGAATCGTTAAGTGACTTACCAAGCAGCAACAGGCGATCTCGTGCCCGATTCGGCGGCAGTGCCGGCCCGCGCGGAGGAACGCTCCGCAGTAATCGACCTCGACGCCATCCGGCACAACGTCCGCCACCTCGCGGCGGTGGCCTCACCGGCGAAGATCATGGCCGTGGTCAAAGCCGACGCCTACGGGCACGGCGCCGTCCAGGTGGCCCGGGCGGCTCTCGGTGCAGGAGCCAGCTGGCTGGGCACCGCCCACATCTCCGAGGCCCTGGCCCTCCGCGCCGCCGGCATCGAGGCGCCGCTGCTGGCCTGGCTGCACACACCGGACAGCAACTTCGCCGCCGCGGTGGCCGCCGGCATCGACATCGGCTGCTCGGGCTGGGAACTTGACCGGATCGTGGCCGCCGCCCGGGAGCAGGAACGGCCGGCCCGCATCCACCTGAAGGTCGACACCGGGCTCGGCCGCAACGGCGCCACCCTCGACGCCTGGGACAGCCTGGTGGGTGAAGCCATGGAATACCAGGACCAGGGCCTGCTGCGGGTCGTGGGCATCTTTTCCCACCTCGCCGTCGCCGACGAACCCGAACGGCCCGAAACCGACGAACAGCTCGCCGCGTTCCGCCAGATCCTGGCCGTCGCCCAGGACGCCGGCGTGGACCCGGAGGTCCGCCACCTGGCCAACACCCCCGCCACCCTGTCCCGGCCGGACACGCACTTTGATCTGGTCCGCGTGGGGCTGGGCCTGTACGGGCTGTCGCCCTTCGAAGGACAAAGCCCGGCCGAGCTCGGGCTGCGGCCGGCCATGACGGTCCGCACGGTGGTGTCGCACTGCAAGGACGTGCCCGCCGGGCAGGGCGTTTCCTACGGACTGAACTACCGCACGGACGGCGTCAGCACCCTCGGGCTCATCCCGCTGGGCTACGCGGACGGAGTCCCGCGCATCGCGACCGGGGGCCCGGTCCGCGTCGAAGGCGTCAACTACCCCGTGGTGGGGCGCATCGCGATGGACCAGATGGTGATCGACCTCGGACCCCGCAACGTCACAGCCGGAGGACCGAGCATCCTCGGGGCCGAAGCGGTGCTGTTCGGCGACGGCGCCGACGGCGGACCCACGGCCGACGACTGGGCCCGGGCAGCTGGCACCAACAACTATGAGATCGTCACCCGGATCAGCCCGCGGGTGCCGCGCCGCTACATCAACGAAGAGCCCTCGACCGGCGAAGAGCGGCCGTGAGCGGGCCCGCCTGGGAACGGAGCGTTGAGGTCCGGACGGCGGCAGAGACGCACGCGCTCGCCGCGGCCCTCGGCGCCGACCTGGAGACCGGAGACCTGCTCATCCTCACCGGCGAACTGGGCGCCGGGAAGACCACCTTCACGCAGGGACTGGGCGAGGGCCTGGGCGTCCGGCCCGGCATCATTTCCCCGACGTTCGTCCTGGTGCGCATCCACCCCAACGTGCCCGAGGGACCCCGGCCGGGCGGTCCGGACCTGGTGCACGTGGACGCCTACCGGCTGGAATCAGCCGCCGAAATCGACGACATCGACCTTGAAAACACCACGGACAGCGCCGTGACCGTGGTCGAGTGGGGCCGTGACCGGGTGGAGCACCTGAGCGACAGCCGCCTGGAGGTCGAACTCCACCGCACCCGGGGAGGCGCCCCGGGCGCCCCAGCTGCCGGCGCCCCGGGCGCCGGTGTGCCCTCCGAAGCCGGCGCCGACCGCACGGCCGCCGACGCCGCCGTCGAACCCGGCGTGCTGGATTTCGACACGGACGACGACGACGAGCCCCGGACCGTCGTGATCCGCGGCTTCGGACCGCGCTGGGCAGAACCCCCGGCGCTGCCGGGCTTCGAAGCGACGCCCGCCGAACCACTGCCCCAGACCCCGGAACGGAACTCCTGATGCTGATCCTCGCCATCGACACCTCGGCCGTCGCGAGCGCCGCGCTGGTCTCCGATGACGCGCCCGAGTCCGTGCTGGCCAGCTTCGCCACCGAAGATACGCGCACGCACGCGGAAGTCCTGGCCCCGGGAATCGACGCCCTCCTGGCCGAGGCCGGCGTCAGCGGCCACGACGTCGACGCAATCGTCACCGGCGTGGGTCCCGGACCGTTCACGGGACTGCGCTCCGGGATCGTCACCGCCCGCACCCTCGCCTTTGTCTGGGACAAGCCGCTGTACGGCGTCATGAGCCTGGACGCGATCGCCTTGGAAGTCGCCGAATCCACCGACTCGGCCGCGGAGTTCATCGTGGCCACCGATGCGCGCCGCAAGGAAGTGTACTGGGCCCGGTACACGCTCTCCGACGCCCAGTTGCCGCACCTTGCCGACGGCCCGCACGTCGGATTCGCCGCGGATCTTCCGGATCTGCCCGTCTACGGCGCCGGAGCGGGAATTTACTCCGACGTCGTCAAGGCCGTCGCCGAATTCAGCACCCGGCAGCCGGAGGCCCTCTCGCTGGGCCAGTTCGCGCTCGCCCGGCTCGCGGCGGGGGAGCAGCTCCTGGACTCCACCCCGTTGTACCTCCGCGAGTCCGATGCCCAGGTGCCCGGACCCCGGAAGCGTGCCCTGTGAACGCTGACCACACCGCACCGCGCACTCTGCCCGGCGGCGTCACGCTGCGGGAGATGGACGCCGCGGACATCCCTGCCGTCCACGAGCTCGAATGCCGGCTGTTCCCGGTGGACGCGTGGCCGCTGCAGATGTTCCGCGACGAGCTCGCGCAGACGGATACCCGCCACTACCTCGTCGCGGAGTTCCACGGCCGGATCGTGGGATATGCCGGGCTGATGTGCATCGAACCGATCTCGGACGTCCAGACGATCGCCGTCGTGCCCGAACAGGAGGGCAAGGGCATCGGCTCTGCCCTGCTTACCGAGCTGATCGCGGAAAGCCGGGCCCGCGGCGCCCAGGACGTGCTGCTGGAGGTCCGGGCGGACAATCCCCGGGCCCAGCATCTCTACCGGCGCTTCGGCTTCGAACAAATCCACATCCGGCCCCGCTACTACCGCGACGGCGTGGACGCCCTGATCATGCGGCTCCAGCTGCCCCGCGAACCACTCAGCCCCCAGCCCAAGGAAGCAGGCCGACCATGAACCGCACCCAGCCGCTCGTGCTCGGCATCGAGTCTTCCTGCGACGAAACCGGCGTCGGCATTGTCCGCGGGACCGAACTGCTGACCAACACCGTGTCCTCCTCCATGGAGGAACACGTCCGCTTCGGCGGGGTGATTCCCGAGATCGCCTCCCGCGCCCACCTCGACGCGTTCGTCCCCACCCTCCAGGAGGCGCTTGCGGAGGCGAACGTTCAGCTGGCGGACATTGACGCCATTGCCGTTACCTCCGGGCCCGGCCTGGCCGGAGCGCTCATGGTGGGCGTCTGCGCGGCCAAGGCGCTCGCCGTCGCCACCGGAAAACCCCTCTACGCCATCAACCACCTGGTGGCGCACGTCGGTGTCGGACTCCTCCAGGAGGGCACCGGCACGGCGGCGTCGGTGTCGACGCCGCCCGCCGGGTCGCGGCCGGAAACCCTCCCGGACAACATGGGCGCGCTCCTGGTGTCCGGCGGCCACACCGAGATCCTGCGGATCCGGAGCATCACCGACGACGTCGAGCTGCTGGGCTCCACGATCGACGACGCCGCCGGCGAAGCCTATGACAAAGTGGCGCGGCTCCTGGGCCTGGGCTATCCCGGCGGCCCGGCCATCGACAAGCTCGCGCGCACCGGCAACGCCAAAGCCATCCGGTTCCCGCGCGGCCTCACCCAGCCGAAGTACATGGGCACCGCGGAGGAACCCGGCCCGCACCGGTACGACTGGTCCTTCAGCGGACTCAAGACCGCCGTCGCCCGCTGCGTGGAGCAGTTCGAGGCCCGCGGTGAGACGGTTCCCGTCGCAGACATCGCCGCGGCCTTCCAGGAAGCCGTAGTGGATGTGATCACGTCCAAGGCCGTGCTCGCCTGCCGCGAAAACGGCATCACGGAGGTCCTCCTCGGCGGAGGCGTTGCAGCCAACTCGCGGCTGCGCCAGCTCACCGAACAGCGCTGCAGCGCCGCCGGGATCCGGCTGACGGTGCCGCCGCTCTCGCTGTGCACGGACAACGGTGCCATGGTGGCAGCGCTCGGGGCGCAGCTGGTGATGGCCGGAGTGGAGCCGAGCGGGATCGGTTTTGCCCCCGACTCCTCGATGCCGGTCACCACCGTCTGCGCCTGACTCGGCATCCGACTGACGTTGGTGCGCCTGGGGCGCCGTTAGCGCCGCCCGTGATTGTCCGCTCCCGTGGACGCCACACACCGCGCCGGAGCTAGGCTTCCGGACCCTGCCGCATCTGCTTGACGAGGTCCAGGACGACGGCGCGCAGGTCCCCGCCGTGCTCGGCGGCCACCCGGCGCTGGCGCTGGTAGCCGGCGCCGCGCTGGATGATCTTCTCGACGTCGGCCAGTTCGGCGCTGCAGCCCAGTTTCGCCGCGACGGGCTCGAGCCGCTTGAGCGTCTCGCGCAGGTGCTCTGTGACGAGCTGCTCGTTGCCCTCGGCGTCGAGGATGATGATCGCGTCCAGGCCGTACCGGGCCGCGCGCCATTTGTTTTCCTGGACATGCCACGGCGGCATAGTGGGAATGGTGCCCCCGTTGTCCAGTGTCGTGGAAAATTCGTCGACCAGGCACTGGGTCAAGGCGGCGATGGCCCCGACTTCCTCAAGGGTGGCCAGGCCGTCGCAAATGCGCATCTCGATGGTGCCGAAATGCGGAACGGGACGGATGTCCCAGCGGATCTCGGACAGGGTGTCGATCACACCGGTGGTGAACATGTCCTGGACGTAGGCCTCATAGTCCTCCCAGCGGGCGAACTGGAACGGCAGCCCCGCGGTGGGCAGCTGCTGGAACATGAGGGCGCGGTGCGAGGCGTAGCCGGTGTCTTCGCCGCCCCAAAAGGGGCTGGAGGCGGAGAGCGCCTGGAAATGCGGGAAGTAGTTGACCAGGCCGTCCAGCACCGGAAGGACCTTGTCCCGGCTGTCCAGTCCGACGTGGACGTGGACGCCGTAGATGACCATCTGCCGGCCCCACCATTGCGTCCGGTCAATGAGCTTCGCGTAGCGTTCCTTATCAGTCACGGGCTGCAGCTGGGGCGGGCTGAACGGATGACTCCCGGCGCAGAAGACCTCCACGCCCATGGGGTCGGTGACCTCGCGGACCGCGGCCAGCGAACTGTTCAGGTCGGCTTTCGCCTCCGCCACGGTGGTGCAGATTCCGGTGACGAGTTCCACGGTATTCAGCAGCAGCTCCTGCTTGATGTGCGGGTGCTCGTCGTCCTCGTTGAGTTCGGGATGCCGGGCAGCGACTCCGCGGAGCACCTGGTTCGCCACGGAGGCCAGTTCACCGGTCTCGGCGTCGACGAGGGCCAGCTCCCATTCCACGCCAAGACTCGACTGCCTGGATGAAGCGAACTCGATCTTCATGTGGTCCCTTCACTGTTCTGCTGTCCTGGCCGTCGTCCTGGCGGGAATGCGCTGGCAAACACCCTTGGGCGTGACCCTGCACGCGGCACCGGCGGTGTCGCGTGCCATTTCCCGCCACAGCGCCGGCCGGGCGGCTGGCAGGGCTACGGGTGGTCCAAGTCTAGTGCAGGGGCAGGCCCTGGACGGTGCCAAAGTTACCGCTGATGCGTGAGTGTATTCACAAACGCCGCTGGTCAGGGGAGGCTCCGGCGCCGGGCGTCGTTGAGGTTCGGGCCTGGGCTCGGGCGGGGCTGCGGGGGAGCGGTCCGCTTCTGGCGTTTAATGGAGCTGTGCCCATTCTGAACAAAGACATGACCCTGTGCATCTCGCTCTCGGCCCGGCCGAGCAACAACGGGACACGCTTCCACAACCATCTGTACGAACAGCTGGGCCTGAACTGGATCTACAAGGCCTTCGCCCCCACCGACCTCGCCCAGGCCATTGCCGGAGTGCGTGGACTCGGCATCCGCGGCTGCGCGGTGTCCATGCCCTACAAAGAGGACGTGATCGCCCTGGTGGACGTCATGGACCCCTCCGCGAAGGCCATCGATTCGGTCAACACCATAGTCAACGACGGCGGCCGGCTCACTGCCTACAACACCGACTACACGGCAATCGAGCAGCTCCTGCAGCGCAATGCCGTCCCGACGGACTACTCGGTGCTGGTCCTGGGCTCCGGTGGCATGGCCAAGGCCACTGTCGCCGCGCTTCGGGATGCCGGCTTCAAGGACGTGACCGTCGTGGCCCGCAACGAGGACACCGGACGCGGTCTGGCCGAGCTGTACGGGTTCGCCTGGAGCCCGGATCTGGGCTCCGCAAGGTCCGGAACGGGCACGGCCGACATGATCATCAACGTCACACCTATCGGTATGGCAGGCAGTATGGCCGGCGGGCCGGACGCCGACGCGTTGTCCTTCCCGCAGGAGGCCATCGACGCCGCAAAGGTGGTGTTCGACGTCGTCGCCCTCCCGGCGGAGACGCCGCTCATCAAGGCCGCGCGCGCGGCCGGCAAGACCGTGATCACCGGAGCCGAGGTAGCCACGATCCAGGCGCTGGAGCAGTTCGTGCTCTACACCGGGATCCGGCCGACCGACGAGCAGGTCAAGGCCGCCGAAGAGTTCACACGGGCCCAGTAGCCCCGGCCGCCCGAGTTAGACGGGCTCCACCGAGATGGCCACCCGGTCCTCGCCGATCCTGGTGAGGACCAGGGTGGCCGATTTCTTGGCCTTGCTCTTGGATCCTGCCGGTTTTCCGCCGGGCAGGAGCTGCTTGCGCAGCTCTTCCGGGGTGACGGCTGTGCCGCGCTTCTTGATGTCCAGGACGCCGATCCCTTGGTCTTTGACCCAAGCCTTGAGCGCCTTGACGTTGAACGGCATCACGTCCAGGACCTTGTAGGCCTTGGCAAACGGGGTCTCGCGCAACTCCGGGGCGCAGATGTAGGCGATGTGCTCGTCCACGAGGTGGCCGCCCAGCTGGAGGGCGACGTCGGCCACGAGTCCGGCGCGGATGACCGCACCGTCGGGCTCGTACAGGTAGCCCTCCACCGGGCCCACGGGCGCCGCCGGGCCGCCCCCGAAATCCTCTCCGCTGGTGAGTTCGGCGGCACCGAGCGGCCCGAGGACCAAGGCCGCGCGCCGGACGCCGGGGCGCCGCACGGCGTTGAACCACAGCGCCACCTCGGTGACGTCCCCGCCCACGGAGACCCACTGCGCCTCGCAGTCCGCCGGCACGGAATCGTGCGGCATGCCCGGCCCCATCTTGACGCCGACGGCACGCCCGGAGCCAGCCAGCGACTCGACGAAGGACAGCGGCGGGGAAAAGTCCTCCGGATCCCAGATCCGCTTGGTTCCCGAAGTGGACGTGGTGCGCCGGGCCGGGTCCAGCCAGACGCCGTCGACCCCCTCGAGGGAAACCGCAGTGGCATCGGAGTGGACCACGGTGGCGTTGCGGAAGGGGATCAGGTTCATCGTGGCGCAGGCAGCCGTGGTCTCGTCCATTTCCACCGCGGTGACCACGAGATCCATGGACGCCAGGGCCATGGCATCGGCCCCAAGCCCGCAGCCGAGGTCCGCGACACGGCTGATTCCGGCCTCCACGAACCGCTGCGCGTGCCGGGCCGCCACTGTGAGCCGGGTGGCCTGCTCCAGACCGGCCTTGGTGAAGACCATCTGCCGGGCGAACTCACCGAACTTGGCCTCTGCCTTGGTCCGCAGCCGGGACTGGGTGAGCACCGCCGAGACCAGCTCGGGGGAGTGGCCGGCCTTGCGCAGCGCCGCGGTGAGGCGGAAGGCCTCGTCCTCGCGGTACGGGCCCAGCGACGCCAGCAGCTCCCAGCCCTCGGGCGTGAGGATCGGGGCAATGTGTTCCTGCGGTGCGTCAGTCATGCCTTCCAGCGTAGTTCAGCGCCGCGGGCACGCTGCGACCGGACCGCGGGGACTAGGCTTGACGACATGGAAGACAGCGGTACAGGCGACAGCACGTCAGAGGAAACATCCGGGCAGAATAAGGACGGGCAGGACGACGCCAGGCGAGACGCCGCTGGGCAGGACGTGGACGGGCGGGACGACGACGACGGGCGGGTGCGCCATAGCCATCAGCAAGGACTGGCCCGCTACGCACGGCCGGCGATCATCGCCGGAGCGGTGATCGCCGTCGTGTGCATCGCGCTGCTGGTGATCATCTTCTTCCTCGATTCCTTCAACGCGACGGTCTATTCCGTCGGCGGCAAGAACGTGCAGGACGCCACGGACGAGGCCCGGGCCATCCGCGACACCTATGCCGCGGCCAGGCTCGGTGGCATCATCTTCCTCATCGCCGGCGTCCTGCTGGCTGGCGCCGGAGCCCTGGTGATGTACCGGCATCGGAACGACGAAGGCAGTGACCGCGACGACGAAGAAGGCGAAGACGTGGACTTCGAGGAGCTCGCCGGCGAGTAGGCGCACGCGCAAGGCCCGGTGGACCCAGCTGACCCGGTGGATGGACATGCCCCTCGCTTGGCGCGGGCAGAGAGCATGATGCCAAAGTGTCCGCTGGCTGCAGCAAAGGATGGGCATGTCCGACTGAGCAGCCGCATCCGTTGGACATGTCCCCTCGGACAGCCCGCATGCGCCGGACATGCCCCTCGCTCGTCGCGGGCAGAGAGCATGATGCCGAAGTGTCCGCTGGCCGCGGCAAAGAATGGGCATGTCCCGCGCGGGGGAGCTGTTCACCCGAGATGAATTTCTGGCACTCGCCTTGACCGAGTGCTAACCATTTACATAGAGTCGTCATTAGCACTCTCCCTAGGAGGGTGCTAACACCTGAAGCTTCACAGCCAGGCTGCTGCCGGCACCGCGACGACGGTCTGTACGCCATGGCATCACTGCTTCATAGTCCACGAATTTGCTGACGAATAGGAGAGGTCCTTGTCGGTCTCTATTAAGCCTCTTGAGGATCGTATTGTTGTCCGCCCGCTCGAAGCCGAGCAGACCACGGCTTCAGGCCTGGTCATCCCGGACTCCGCACAGGAGAAGCCGCAGGAAGGCGAAGTTGTTGCAGTAGGCCCCGGCCGCTTTGACGACAACGGCAACCGCGTTCCCGTTGACGTTGCCGTCGGCGACGTCGTTATCTACTCCAAGTACGGCGGAACCGAAGTCAAGACCGGCGGCACGGAGTACCTCGTACTCTCCGCCCGCGACGTTCTGGCGATCGTCGTAAAGTAACTCTCTTGGTCCCCCGCGCAGCCGATCCTTCGCCATGAACGGATCAGTTGCGCGGGGTTCTGTCTTGAAAGGACAAAACCATGGCAAAGCAGCTTGCGTTTAACGACGCTGCCCGCCGGTCGCTTGAAGCCGGCATCGATAAGCTCGCCAACACCGTCAAGGTCACGCTCGGCCCGCGCGGCCGCAATGTCGTGCTGGACAAGAAGTGGGGCGCTCCCACGATCACCAACGATGGCGTGACCATCGCCCGTGAAATCGAGCTGGACGACCCCTACGAAAACCTTGGCGCGCAGCTTGCCAAGGAGGTCGCCACCAAGACCAACGATGTTGCCGGCGACGGCACCACCACCGCCACCGTGCTGGCCCAGGCCCTGGTCAAGGAAGGCCTGCGCAACGTTGCGGCAGGCGCCGCCCCGGGCGAGATCAAGCGTGGCATCGAGGTTTCGGTCGAGGCCGTTGCTGCCCGCCTGCTGGAAAACGCCCGCCCGGTCGAAGGCACCCAGGTTGCCAACGTTGCCGCCATCTCCGCCCAGAGCGACGAGGTCGGCGAGCTCCTGGCCGAGGCGTTCGGCAAGGTCGGCAAGGATGGTGTGATCACCATCGAGGAATCCTCCACCACGCAGACTGAACTGGTCCTCACCGAGGGCATGCAGTTCGACAAGGGCTACCTGTCCCCGTACTTCGTCACGGACGCGGAACGCCAGGAAGCTGTCCTCGAGGACGCCCTGATTCTGATCAACCAGGGCAAGATCTCCTCGGTCCAGGACTTCCTGCCGCTGCTGGAAAAGGCGCTGCAGAGCTCCAAGCCGCTCTTCATCATTGCCGAAGACGTCGAGGGTGAGGCCCTGTCCACGCTCATCGTCAACCGCATCCGCGGCACCCTGAACGTCGTCGCCGTCAAGGCCCCGGGCTTCGGCGACCGCCGCAAGGCCATGCTGCAGGACATCGCGACCCTCACGGGCGCACAGGTTGTCTCCCCGGAGCTGGGCCTGAGCCTGGATTCCGTTGGCCTTGAGGTGCTCGGCACCGCCCGCCGCATCACGGTCACCAAGGACAACACCACGATCGTCGACGGCGCCGGTTCGGCCGAGGACGTCGCCGCGCGTGTTGCCCAGCTGCGCGCCGAACTGACCCGCACGGATTCCGACTGGGACAAGGAAAAGCTGCAGGAACGCCTGGCCAAGCTGGCCGGCGGCATCGGCGTGATCAAGGTTGGCGCTGCCACCGAGGTTGAGCTGAAGGAAAAGAAGCACCGCATCGAGGACGCAGTGTCCTCGACCCGCGCTGCCCTTGAAGAAGGCATCGTCGCCGGTGGCGGGTCCGCCCTCATCCACGCGCTGAAGGCCCTTGACGAGGACGCAGCCGTCCAGGCTCTCGAAGGTGACGCGGCTGCCGCCGTCGGCATCGTTCGCCGGGCCCTGACCCAGCCGCTGCGCTGGATCGCCCAGAACGCCGGCTTCGACGGCTATGTGGTTGTTGCCAAGGTGGCAGAATCCGCCGTCAACCAGGGCTTCAACGCCAAGTCCGGCGAGTACGAAGACCTGATCGCCGCCGGCGTGATCGACCCCGTCAAGGTGACGCGTGCGGCTCTGCGCAACGCGGCTTCCATCGCTGCGCTGGTCCTCACCACTGAAACCCTCGTGGTGGAGAAGCCGGCCGATGAAGACGAGCACGCAGGCCACCAGCACTAATTTCGGCCCGCACAGGGGACGGCCCGGCAACTTGCCGGGCCGTCCCTTTTTGTGCCCTGGTCTAACTTTTGCGCCCGGGGGACTGCCGCGAAAATGCTCCCGAAGTGCGGCAGGTCCCGCCGCGACTCAGCCACAACTCGGCCGCGACGTGCTGTCTCCATGCTGGCAATTCACTGGAAACTCACACCTTGGCATGACTGAATAGAGGTCTATGCCCGCCGCGACGATTGGCCATGAACATTACGGTTGGATAACATAGACGTTTTGGTTACCGGTTTGAGGGGTTTTTCTATGACACAGCAAAGAACCCTACCCGCGCCTGCCCGATCCGCCGGCGCGCCCCAGGCCGGCCGAAAGTCCACCTTCAGGCCCGAAATTCAGGGGCTCCGGTCCTTGGCCGTGCTGATGGTCATGAGCTACCACATCTGGTTGGGCCGGGTCTCCGGCGGTGTGGACGTGTTCTTGCTGATCTCGGCGTTCCTCATGACGCTGCAGTTCGTCGGCCGCTACGAGCAGGGCCGCCCCATGGCCCTGCTCAAGCATTGGCTACACCTCTTCCGGCGCCTCGTCCCGGCTGCCGTCACCGTCATCGTGGCCGTCATTGCCGCAAGCATCCTGTTCCTTCCCCGGACCCGCTGGCTGGAAGTGATCTCGCAGGGCTGGGCCTCCCTGACCTATGTCGAGAACTGGCTCCTGCAGTCCCAGGCCACGGACTACTACGCCGCGGACCACAGCCAGGCCAGCCCCTTCCAGCACTTCTGGTCCCTCTCGATCCAGGGACAGATCTTCATTCTGTGGCCGCTCATTTTCGCGGGAGCCGCACTCGTCGCCAGGCGCTTCCGGCTCCGCTACCGAGTGCTGCTGTGCTACATCTTCGCCTTGATTTTCCTCGGTTCGCTGATCTACTCCATCCTCTTCACCAAGGCGGAGCAGACGGAAGCGTACTTCGATACCGGCGCGCGGCTATGGGAGTTTGCACTGGGCACCCTGGTGGCTCTGGCCCTTCCCTCGCTGCGGCTTCCCCGGAGCTGGCGCCTGGCGCTCGGCTGGCTGGGCATTGTGGCCATGCTCAGCTGCGGCCTCCTGCTCAATGTCCAGGCCTCCTTCCCCGGTTTCGTGGCACTCTGGCCCACCCTGGCCGCGGCCTGTGTGATCGTCGCCGGCCAGACCGGCAGCAAGCTGGGCGTTGACCGGTTCCTCAGCTCGGGGCCCCTGGTCCGGCTGGGAGACATGTCCTACGCCTTGTACCTGTGGCACTGGCCTGTCCTGGTCATCTCGCTGACCGCGACGGACAAAGACCGCGCGGGGCCGATCACGGGCAGCATCATCGTGGCCGTCTCGATGGTGCTCGCCTACCTCACCACCCGCTTCATTGAGAAGCCCTGGCGGGGGTGGAAGTGGCCGGAGGTCAAACGCCGCCGTGCCCTCATTGCCATCGCCGCGGCCGCGGTCATCGCTGCCGTGCCGCTGGCGGCCTGGCAACTCCAGATCAACTACGCCCTTGCTGCGGCGTCAAGCCAGGCCTGGGTCAATAATCCGGGTGCACGTTCGCTGGACCCGGCCTACGTCGGCGGGGCTGACAAATCCGCTCCGCTCCTTCCCACCCTCGCCACCGCGGCTGATGAATGGCCCCGCTACGCGGGCGGCTGCACGTCGGATGAGAAGGCCCTCACCAACATTTGCACCAACGGCAAACAGAACGCCGCCAAGACAGTGGTGATCATCGGCAACTCGCACGCCCACGTCTGGGCGACCCCCATTCTCACTCTGGCCGACAAGTACGGGTGGAAGGTCGAAGCCATCACCAAAGGTTACTGCCCTGTGACGGTCGGCCCGGCCCCGGGGCTCTCGGAAGGCTGCCTGGACTTCAACAAGGACACCCTCAAGAAGGTGCTGGCCATGAAGCCGGACCTCGTGGTGACAACCAGCACCCGAACCGACCCGGATCCGACGTCCACGGAATTCATGGACCCGGGGTGGGTTCCGCCGATCAAGGCCATCAACGACGCCGGCATCCCCGTGGTGGCGCTGCGCGACACCCCGCGCATGCACGAGGCCGTCCCGGCCTGCCTGGAGAAGAACGCCAACAACTACGCAGCCTGCGGAGCGACGACGGCGGAGAACTACCAGCCCGCATCGCCCGATGCCTCCGTGGCCGCGCAGCTGCCGGCCACTAAGTTTCTGGACTTCAGCCAGTACTTCTGCCAGGACGAAGTCTGCCCGGCCGTCATCGGCAACGTGATGGTCTACAAGGATGACAACCACGTCACCAGGACCTACATGGAGAGCCTCACGCCGTACTTTGAGACCCAGTTCCTGGCGGCCACCGGGTGGAACACTCAGTGAGAAACCTGCTGCCGTTGCCTGACTGACTGGCTGACCGCCGGCGCGGCAGTCAGCCAGGCTGTCAGCACTGGGCAGTCAGCCAGTCTGTGAGCACTGGGCCGTCAGCGCCGGGTGCCCGCAGACTTGCGCCGCAGCGTAGCGTCCGGCGGCAGTCGCTTGGCCACCACGCGGTAGAAGAGCAACACCCCGACGCCGGACACCACAATCCCCACCAGGTTCAGGAACAGCTGCAG
>NZ_JBFTHK010000072.1:0-21424 GCF_056394205.1 Arthrobacter sp. 10T413_2
TCCCCGCCGGCGCTGTCATCCTGGTACGAAGTGAACGTGACCGGCGCGGCGGCGGTGCCGTTGACGGCCACCGACCCTGAAACGTCAAGATTGCTGCTGCGGAACTTCACGACCGTGCCGGCCGAAACGCTCAACGTCACCCCAGCCGGGACGGTTACGGCGTTATCCACGATGTAGGTCCTTGTGCCGGACCATGTGGTATTTGCTGAGAGGGTTCCGGAGACATGGATAGGTGTGATCGTGACACCCAAGTCCGCGACCGCGGCGGTGGCCGCGGAAGTCTTGGCCGTGGTGGCGTAGCCGGTCTTCGTGCCGGTCACCGTCACGGTCAGAGTCTTGCCCGCGTCGGCAGCGACCGGGACGTACGTGGACTTCACGCCGGCGAGGATCGCGACACCGCCGGCCCTCCACTGGTAGGCCAGGGTCACGGGGGCCGGGCCCCAGGTGCCCGGGACCGCGGTCAGGGTTGAACCGACCKTCGCCGTTCCCGTGATCGTGGGCACCGGAGCCGGAGACAATGACGCAGCCGCAGTCGCCGATCCAGCGGGAAATTGTAGGTAGCCGCTAATGATCAGCATAACCACAAGAACGCCAGTGATGGATCTCCAGAAACTGTGATTACGCACGCAAAGTCCAGTCACTAGATGTGGCCAGACAGCCACCTCCTAGTGGCARCCGGTTGACTGCCACTGCCCCCATGAGAGTGGGCCCAGAATATAGCGGCATCATAAGCTCCGTCCACGATGTGACCTGCAGTTTTTCTGGAGTGTCACGGACCCAAATGGAATACAGGGAGCACATAGTTCTTCATTCATGGCCTTCCGCTCAGCGACAATGGGACTCGGTGGCCGTGGAGCCGGTCCAGGCAATTMGCGGGGATGGTGGGCCAGAATCCACAGTGTGGTCGGGACCAACCACCCAGAGTGGGCCGGGGCCCTCCTGAATGGTCCAAAWCAACGCCCGCACGAAGGCGGCGGGATGCGCGGTCCGAAGAGGACAAAAAAGATCGGGGCAACCACCATCTGCGCAACCAGCGGGCTGAGGTAAAGGGGCGGGCGTTATTGTGTGGGAATGGATCCCGATCGTCACAAGCCTTCAGTCATCAGCCGGCTCCTGCACGAGGTGTCATGGGAGGGCAGCAAGGTGAGATTGTATTGGGACGGTGGTCGAGGGATGGAAAACGCCTTGACGGCGGAGGTTTTCAAGGCCTGTCCAACCTCCCGAGAGACCTATTCCTAGGGGGAGTACTACGGTGTGCGCACGGCGCGGACCAAACCCGGCGTGCAGCAGCCAGCGGGGTTGAAGACGCTGACCTGGAAGTGCTGCCGGGCAGTCTCTTGCTGTCTGCCATTGACGTGGATGTCCAGCCGGACGTCTGGTCACGGGCCCGTCGGTGCAACTTCTAGTTGAGGCGGCGAAAGGCTACAAGAAGGGTGCCRCGTCCAACGTCGAGCAGCTTCCTCGGGAGCTGCTGTGTCTCCAGGAGCACAGGGGCGACCGCGCTCCCTTGCTCCTGCTGATCCTGACAACTCCCCCCACCCATCAGAGTCGCCAGTAACAGCCTCCACGGAGTCCACTCCGGCGTTGCCCTGGGTCTTGAGCCCCTGTGCGCCCGCGCCGGAATGACTGCCGAAGAGTACKAGGTATTGATGACCTCAATTCCATCCTGCGTCGCATGGATAACCTGGTCTGAGATCCACACCATCGTCAGGCGTCAGAAAGATGCGTTGTCTGACCTGCCCTCCAGCATGGCTTCATCCCTCCACCGGGTCGCTGACGGGATCGTCCAGGCCATTGAGTGGCACTCCGGCGGCGTGACCTCCGAACTTGTCGAGCTCGCGGATCGGCCCTAACGCTGCTTCAGGCGTGAGCCTTCGCTTCCCCGATACCCGTTATTACCCAGGAAGCATGTCGGATGACCGATKGTCGGGATTCCGGGGCGGGAGCGTCCTACCCCTCGCACTCGATGCAGTATGAGTGGCCGTTCTTTTCGCGGGCGAGCGGGGACCGGTGCCGGACCAGGAAGCAGGAGTAGCAGGTGAATTCGTCCGCGGCTTGGGGTATGACCTGGACGATGAGTTCCTCGGCTACGAACTCGCCCCCGGGGGTCGTGGCCTCGTCCAGTGCGTCGGCTTCGTCCAGTTCACGGACGACGCTGCGGGCATCCGGGGCGTTGGCGGACTGCAGTGGCTCCAGGGAGCGGTCCTGGGATTACCGCCATCATGTTCGCGCTGGTCGCCCTGGCCGGTGCCGGGACCATGGGCACACAAATTCTCGTCAACGTCTTCATCAGCTCCATCTACCCTGCCGAAATCCGCGGAACCGGACTGGGCTGGGCCCTGGGTGTTGGACGTCTCGGCGCCATCATGGGCCCGCTTATTGGCGGCGTCATCTTCGGCGCAGGAATGCCGGCCCAGTCGAACTTCTACGTCTTTGCCATCGTGGCAGCGATCGGTATGCTCCTCGTCCTGCCGGTCGCTGTCAGCATCCGCAACAGCCAAGGCAACCTCAACGACCTCCAGACCGTCAGGAACTAAGCCATGATCAACAACACGCGGGTCATCACCCTCGAAGAACACTTCGCCACCCCCGATTACAGCAAGGGCGAAGGAGGCAACTTCGTACCCGATTTCGCCGAAGCTGTAGCCCAACGCATCAGCGACGTGGAAAACGTCCGTCTCCCCGAAATGGACGCAGCAGGAATCGACGTTCAGGTCCTGTCCCCCCGGAGTCCAAGGCGAGAGCAGCAACGAGGCTGCGGTAGAAAAGATCAAACGAAGCAACGACGTCATGGCCAAAGTCGTCCGTGAACACTCCGACAGATTCGCCGCCTTCGGCGCCCTTCCTACCCAGGACCCGCAGGAAGCAGTCAATGAACTCAAACGCGTCGTCCTGGACCTTGGATTCAAGGGCGTACTGGTCAATGGGCACACCGCCGGCGCCTACCTCGATAGCCTCCGCTTCGATGTTCTCTGGGCAGAACTCTCCACCCTCAAAGTCCCGCTGTATATCCACCCCGCCTTCTTGCCGGCACCCCTCCCGCCGCTCCACGGCTACCCCGAACTCGCCGGGCCGGTATGGGGTTGGGGCTTCGAAACCGCCTCCCACGCTTTACGCCTTGTCGCTGGGGGCAACGGGCAAGGGCCATGGAACGTTGAGGTCACCAGCCCGGCACTGAAGAGTTTCCGCCGGCTGCCGGAGAAAGCAGCGGCAGMGATCGTCGAATTCATCACCGGTGTTCTGGCCGATAATCCCCGCCGGCTCAGCAAACCCCTCACCAACGAACTGCTCGGCCTGCGCACCGCACGGCGCGGCGACTACAGGGTGCTGTTCACCCTCGACGCCGAAGAGCACACCCTATACGTCCACCGCATCGAACACCGGTCCGAGGTCTACAAGCCGCGGTAGCCGGACTCCTCAAGGAAAGATRGGCCATTGGGCAGCCTTTCCTCCGTTCAGGCTGACGGAGGGCCCCTTATCGGCGCGCTGGAATCAACCCGGAGAGTGCTTACTCTGAGCAACTCACTGTCCGATTGGCGCCCGGCATCTGCTCATCTCTGGGGGCTTTGGGCGGAGCAGGTGGCGTCCTCCACCTACGGGCCCAAGGAGCGCACATCTGCTCAAAAGATGGCCCGGTTCCTTCCTGACGCTGCAACTCTGTGGGAGTGACGGCGGTAGCCGTGATTACGTCAACTGACTGGTGCAAAGTTGGTGGCTCACCTTGTCGGCGTTGAGGACCAGCACTGCCGCGGTTGCTMACCAGTCCTGATGTTCGCGGGTCAGTMCGAAGGGCACGGCCTAACTGAGGCCGACCGTGAAGGAGTTGTAGTCGTGCCGCGTGACAAGAATTCCTTGGCGCCCTTCGACCATAGGCTGCGTCTTGGCGATGGTCACGGCCTGGTCGAGCTGGCGTTTCATGCTGGCATGGTCGGTCACACTGACTGCGATTGGGAGGTCAATGGTGGTTCACACGGGTTTATCCTCCTCGTGCTTCGATTGTGGTGGGCTCAAGAGCTACCACTGGTTCCTCACTCACTCACACGTACCGKCGGCCGCCGAAGAGTTTGAGCTGGGCCCCCGCACTCTGGGTAGCTTGTCGCGGCGGTGCGGTGGTGCACCATGTTTGTAAGGGTGTTGAACGCCCTATCCGAAGTTGTCGGGGTCGTGGCCGGTCCGTTTCCCGCTTTCAAGGKATCKGATCGCCCTCCAGCTCGTCCGGGAGGCGAAGATCCCTCAGGCGATCTTCGCGGCCAGCGACCATACTGCCCTCGGGCTGATACGCGCGTTCGCCGAAAACGGCGTCCGCGTCCCGGACGATGTGAGCGTCGTCGGCTTCGACGATATTGAAGGTTCAGACTATTTCCTGCCTCCCCTGACCACGGYGCGCCAAGACTTCACTGCCCTAGCGCTCATGAGCATGGAAGTGCTCCTCGGTGCCATGGAGGGGCGCGAAGTGGACCGAACGCCAATAACCCCAACTCTTGTCGTCCGGGACAGCACCAAGCCAGCCACATCCTAGGTATCCCCCACCCTCCGCCGCGATTGCGGTCCCCCATGGCATCTGGCCCGCTAAAACTCAAGGCGGGACACTCCCCCAGTTACAGGGCTCAGCCAAACGCTGCGTAATGTGGCTGGCCCATGTTTCAAAACACCCGCCACAACGACCCGTTACGGCTACAACATCCGGTACAGGGCACGAATTCACAAAGTGAGCTGGACGCCGTCTTGGACAGGGCGCTGGAAGTCGTGAAGCCAGTGGCCATGACCGAACGAGTCGGCATCCGGCGTGAAGGACAGGCCCGAGTCGCCGCCGCCACGATTTCTGGGTGAACCTTGATCAAGGCAACGGGAGGATCCTCATCCATGAAGGGCATCCGTTACACCGCAGACGCTCAAGGCCTTCCAGAACGTTTGAACGTGAGAACGCTCTTTGCAGGTCTATCTGACAGCACCTTAACGGGCCGGCAGTCCATCGGCATAAGCGCGGCTAGCCACACGCGCTGTCTCGGAAGCATGGCCTGGCACGATGAATTGCAGGATGCCTTGGGATGCAGTGTCACGAGGCCAGTCCACGCGTTGTAGAGCGACGCATAGCTGTCGTCTCACAATCTCTATCGCAACCCTCGGGTTGAAAAACAGGATCGATAGTCGCACTGTGGCCGACTGCTCGCATGCTGGTGCGGCTATTTGGGGCCGTACGATTGCAGCCGACTACTGGCTGGCACGCCTCTCTTCAGTTGCCCAGTTGAAGTACACCCCAACCTGAAGATCGCGCCCCTTTGTCTTGACTTTCTGCTGGGACAAGCCTAGAACTCAACCTGACAGGACGAGGGTTGGAGGCAGCGGTGGCCGGACAGCGGATCGGGTACGTGCGTGTGAGCACGCTGGACCAGAACGAGAAACGCCAGCTCGAAGGCCAGGTTCTGGACCGGGTCTTCACGGACAAGGCCTCGGGCAGGGATACGACTAGGCCTCAGCTCACGGAACTGCTGCGGTTCGCCCGGGACGGGGACACCCTCGTGGTGCACAGCATGGACCGGTTGGCCCGCAACCTCGATGACCTGCGCGCTCTCGTCCAGGGCCTTACACGCAAAGGCGTGCGGGTGGAGTTCGTCAAGGAACACTTGGTCTTCACCGGGGAGGACTCCCCMATGGCCAACCTCATGCTCTCCGTGATGGGTGCCTTTGCCGAGTTCGAACGCTCCCTGATCAGGGAGCGGCAGCGAGAAGGCATCGCGCTGGCGAAGCAGCGCGGCGCCTACAAAGGGCGGAAAAAGACCCTCACGCCGGAACGGGCAGCCGAACTGGTCGAGCGCGCCGGCAGTGGTGTACCGAAAGCCCTCCTGGCCCACGACTACGGGATCAGCAGGGAKACGGTCTACCAGTACTTGCGCCAGGCCAAGCTGGAGTGAAGCATTCCCCCGCCGGCACAAGCGTTGCGCCATAGCAGGACCTGCGACAGGTTKACGAAATCACCATTATCGGCTAAATGTCAGGCTAGTAACTGGCCTGACTTCAGGCTAGAATTTTAGGCATGAGAACGGTACCGCTGAGCGAGGCAAAGGACAAGCTGTCAGCCCTCGTGGAGGAAGCAGACACGACGCACGAGATCATCCAGATCACCCGGCACGGGCACCCGTCAGCGGTGCTGATGTCCGCCGATGACCTGGCATCCCTGCAGGAGACCATCCACTGGCTGTCACAGCCGGGCATCCGCGAAGATCTGGACCAGGCCCGGCGCGACATAGTCGACGGCACCACCACCAGCGGCAGGGACCTCCGCCGTGAATTCGGCCTGCCGCCGCGGTGACCGATGCAGAATCCACCGCGCCCGCACTGTGGAACGTTGAGGTCACCAGCCCGGCCATGAAGGGTTTCCGGCGGCTGCCCGAGAAAGCAGCGGCAGCGATCGTCGAATTCGTCACCGGCCCTCTTGCCGAGAATCCCCACCGGCTGAGCAAGCCCCTCACGAACGAACTGCTCGGACTCCGCACTGCCCGGCGCGGCGACTATAGGGTGCTGTTCACCCTGGACATCGAAGAGCACACCCTGTACTTCCACCGCATCGAACACCGGTCCGAKGTCTACAAGCCTCGCTAACCAACTGACATGTCGGGGCAAGATGTGCCGCCGACGACCCCTCACCCGGCCCAGCTTGCTTTCTTCTTCCCCTCATTCGTGGCATTTTTTCCAAGACTACGTAAGTCAGAACTGCTCAGCCAGCGCCCGGTTCACGGCGGGGACGTTTAGGCAGGCAAAGGTTGTAGGGCATATCGGAGCCGGACATGTCGCCGTGCCAGTCGCTGCCGAGCTGCAATACGAGGCAGTGTCTTAGTCCTCTAACCCGCGACCTAATCGGTGAATGGTGACGGCATCCACCGCCTTGCACATGTGAGTCGCTCCGGCCCCGGACCTAGGAGTMCGGGCGAACAGGTTACTCCGCAATGTAGAGAAGGCGATTGTTGACGAACTCATCCATGCCCAAGGGGCCGAGTTCGCGGCCGAACCCCGAGCGCTTGACGCCGTCGAAGGGCAGATCCACGCCCGCGGCGGGCATTGACATTGGTCATACCGGACTCGATCTGCTCGKCAAGCCGGCGTGCGCAGGCGGTATCTGTACTGAAGACGACGCCTCCCAGCCCGTATGGAGTGTCATTGGCCACAGGAGCCCGGGGAAATCCGGGAGGAGCGGGACCACCAGCGTTTGCATGAGGGCAACTAAGGTGCCGCTCAGGGCCAAGACCGCGGTGATGGCGKAGGAGGACGGCCGCATTGGTGTCAGTGCAACGGAATGCGGCATCTGCTCCTTTCACCTAAGGAGGCACTAGGAGCGGCTGCGGTGAACCCACGCTTACCCCTAGGAGCGAACCAGCATTGTGTCCAACAAGGCTCTTCAACTCCCGACAGGGTCTGCCTAACGGCGGGGGCGGTCCAAGGCTCTCCCGGGCTGGGTGATGTCGGGATGAAATATCCCCGACATACTGCCCAGCGGCAACCCGGCGAGTGRAATCAACCGGCATCGAGATCACATACTCACGCTGGAGGGGCGAGACCAGCACCATTCCGGATAACGGAAAGCAGGCCGCAGGATCCCTTGGTCTTTCCGATATGCGGAATGTGGCGTGACGCCGTGCTTCCGGCGTTCACATACTGATGTGACTGGCACGCAGTACAAGGCCCTCGGCATCTGGGCCGGGCGAATACCGATAAGGAGATCCCGATGGTGACCATTCCCTACCACGCTACGTCCCACATAGAGGAACAGGGTGATCCGCTCGATGATCCCCGCGCGTTCCGGCGGGCGCTCGGTCAGTTCGCCACGGGAGTGACGGTTATGGCGACGATGACCGACGATGGCCCGGTGGGCATCACGGTGAACTCCTTCGCCGCTCTGTCGCTGGATCCGCCTCTGATCAGCTGGTCTATCCGAACTGAGTCCCAGAACCGCGAGATCTTTGCTCGGGGCGGCCACTTTGCCGTTAGCGTGCTGGCTGAGGACCAGATCGACGCATGTACGATATTCGGTCGCCCCGGGTTTGGACAGTTCGAGACGCTCCCTTGGACTGCCGGCTTACAGGGCGACCCCGTGCTCGACTGTGCGATCGCTCACTTCGAATGCACCGTGGAGGCTACCTTCCCAGGAGGGKACCACGAAATCATTATTGGACGGGTCCACCGGTACACCCGTTTCACGGGTACCCCACTGCTGTTCACTCAGGGACAGTACCGGATCACCGCCGATCACCMTCAGACCCAGGGACCCGTCGAGTTMCCGAGAGCGCAGGGGGTCGAGGACAGCGAGCCGATGTTTGTCTCCCTGCTCAGGACCACCGAACGTTCCATTTGGGACCGCTTCGAGGAACACCGCGAACAACTAGGCCTCGGGATGGTTGAAACACTGATCATCAATCTTCTCGCTGTCAGGCCGCGATCCCTCGAACAGCTGGCCACCGGTGCGCTGGTAGGGGTCGCCGACGTTGAAGACTCTGTGCGCGCGCTGTCCGAGCGCGGTCTCATCGCCCTGGTCCGTGGCGAGTACGGGCTGAGCTACGAAGGGCGCCGACTGCGCAAGGACTTGCAGACCAAGGCGGAAGCCTTCAATGAAAGGTTGATCGGTGCKATCAACTCCGACGACATGGCCACGACCCGGAAGGTGCTGCTGCAACTGCTCACTTTTTAGCAGGGAAGAGACCGTACCCGACGGTTATCGAGATGGCCGCACCGAGACGAACCGTAACGGGACTACCACAGCAAGGAAAGAAATACGTGAACAACATTGCGGAACGCCAAAGCAGCACCCCGATCAACCTCGCTGCCCGGAGCCGGGACTGGACGGATTACCGACGCCGGGCAATCGAAGCCGGTACAGATTTTCTCCATGAAGTTGACGACATTTTAGATTTTTTGAGGATGCGCCGATTCCAGTCCGAGGCCGAGGGCAAGGTTTCCGAAGCGTCGATGGAAAAGATGGTCTCCGCTGGCGTGTTCCGGGCATTCACGCCGCTTCGCTATGGAGGTTTGKAGATGCCGCCCGCCGCCTTCTTCGAAGGCGTCATGAGGATTGCCGAGGCCGACAGTTCGGCGGCCTGGATCGCTGGGCAACTCCACATCCACTCGTTCGAGATCGCCCTCATGTCCGAGCGCATGCAGGACGAGTTCTGGGCCGACGGACCGGACACTCGCGCCTCCAGTTCCTATGCGCCAATCGGCAAAGTTACCCCCGTGGAGGGCGGCTACATCCTCAACGGAACGTGGACGTTCTCGTCAGGCGTTGATCACGCGCAGTGGGTAATCCTCGGCAACCATGACAAGGCGCATGTAGTGCCAATTTCGGACGTTGTTATAGACCATGGAAGCTGGGATGTGCAGGGCCTAAAGGGAACCGGCAGCAAGGCCGTCAGCCYCCAGGATGTCTTTGTTCCCGACTACCGTACTCATTATTTTGTCGATGTATATAACGACGAAAATCCAGGTTGGTTGGTTAACAATGTGCCGCTGTACTGGTGCTCGTTCATGTCAATGTTTTTTTCCACCCCCGTCAACACTGCGGTTGGTACGTCACTCAACGGGATCAAGACTTTCATTGAACAGTCTAAAAAGCGTCTGACCAGCCAAGGGACCGGGTCACCGGTCGCGCAGAATCCGTTCCTTCATTTGAAGGTGGCGGACGCGCTGACCACGCTCGGGGCACTGCGTGATCGACATCTGGCCAATTGGCACCAGATGTTTGAACTGGCCTGCCAGGGCGAAGTCACCACAAGCGAAGAGCGTATGCGCGTTCGTTTCGAGGCCGCCAACCTGATCGGCAACAGCTTTGACAAATTCGCCGAGCTTTGGCCGGTGGCAGGCGCTGCAGCAACCAGTTCAACAAACCCGCTCCAGCAAACGTTCCGTGATCTCATGGCTGTCCGTAACCACGGGTCCGGTGGCCGGGAAGTCGCAGCGGGAATGTATATCAAGGAGATGTTTGGCATTCCTCCAGCACCCTTCAAGGACTTCGGAACACTGGGCTACTACAAGTAGCCGCAACTTCAGCCGGTGCCGCGCCACCAAGAGACCGACCACGGACGCTTGGGTCAGAGCTCCTGCCGTAGGCAGATTTAATCTTTCACAAAGTGCACAGCATCGTCGCGCTACTCCACGGCGCAGCGACCCACCTCACCCCGTCAATGAAGATATGGAGAAGATCATGACGAAATTGTCAGACCGATACGATTCAGGACCGCAGATCTCGCACGCGGGCGCGATTAATCTCGGCACKAAGGACATCGAAAAATCGCTGGGGTTTTTCCGCGACGTCTTAGGAATGGAAGAAGTCGAACGCGACGGAGACGTGGCGTACCTTCGCGCATACCAGGAGCTTGGGCATCACTCCTTGGTGCTAGGGCAGCAGGAGGAAAATGGTGTGAATTCCTTCAGTTTTCGCACCCAGCGGCCCCAAGACGTAGAGCTGTTCTACGAAGAGCTCCAACGACTGGAGATGGAKGCCATAGAGGTTCCGGCCGGCACAGAAAAGGGCCGTGGCACGGCTGTACGTTTCCTGCTGCCCGGGGGCGAGCATCCTTTCGAGCTGTACTACGACATGGACAAGCCCCTCGCTCCTGAACCTCTGCGCTCCCGTCTTCCATCCAACAGCTCAAAACGCCGCGGACTCGGTGTGCGCCGATTGGACCACTTCAACATCCAAACCTCACCCTCCACGATCAACCAGGCCGAGCAGTGGATGCGCGATCACCTTGGMTTCAAGCGCAGGGAGTATGCCAACCTGCCCGACTCACAGACCCTGCTGGCTTCATGGGTGTCGGTGACACCCCAGGGACACGACGTTGCCATCGTAGCCAACTCGGAGGAGAAGAAGGGTCAGTCCCACCACTTCGCCTACAATCTGGAGAATGACGGTGACGTGAATACTGCTGCGGACATCCTGAAGGATCTGGATGTTGAGTACGGTTGGGGGCCGGGAAAGCACGGCATCGGACAAGCGACTTACCTGCACGTCCATGATCCTGGTTCCGACCACCGTGTCGAACTRTATGCTGGCGGCTTCCTCATTTTCGACCCGGACTGGGAGCCCATCGAATGGAAACCGGTTGACTTCCCCGACGGGCTGGCCTGGTACGGCCAACGCGCCGACACCACGCCGGGCAGCCGGGGGCTCGAAACGACCGGTACCGCCGGCCTGACGCATCCCTTCTTAAGCATGAGCAGGTAAGGCACTGGAAGTTCTTCCAGCGGCAGAAAGAACGCCGCCGGGCTAGGTGCTCGGCGGCGCTTCGCCTCTCTCCCCGGGCCGAATTTCGTCGCCCAGACGTATCAGTCCAACGGGGCTCGCTTTCAGGCCAGGGATTCGTCCTTCCGGAGTTATGGTTATCCCCGATTGCCCATCTGGCGGGTGGACTCCACGGTGGCGCGTTGACACAACTCTGAGCCCCATGCGCCGCAGGMCGCCATAACCCACGACGAGGGGCGGGCCTCATCAAAATTGGTTCCTTAACCTACTGAGCCAGTACATCTGTACGCCACCAATACCAGGGCAGCAACGTCTTATAGCCCGCATGATTCCACCTAAGGTGCTGGTTCCGATCATGTGGCAGAGCGGGCCMRGTAKAGGCTTTTTCGATATGCGGGAAGCACGAAGTTCTCTTCGGGCGACCGTGCTTATGATCCCTGTACCAKGCACTACAAAAAAGATAGCCGCTGAACTTCACAATTGCGGCAGCATTCAATTGCAAAGGAGCAATGTCAGATGCGAACACTATCCACCCCCACCAAACGACTAGGCACCGTGGCCAGTTTGGTCCTCCTGGGGCTTATTATCTCGGCTTGTTCTGGCCCCGCCGAGTCGAGCGCGGGTGCCGAGGCAACGAAAACCACAATCGTGGTTGGAGCCCCCTCAAGTCTGTCGGGCATTGRCATCCACACAGCTGTCGCCGAAGGCGCCTTCATGGATACGGGTCTTGAGGTTTCGACCGTTCCAAATAAGTCTGCTAATGAGGCTGTCCCACAGCTGTTGAACAACGGTATCCAAGTAGCCGTCACGGATACGGTGACTTTCATGCAGGCCCGAGCACAAGGACTTCCAGTGAAGATCATCGCCCCGGCCGCCCTTCAGGACACTAATGGCGAGCCCAACAAGATGGGTGCCGCGAGCGTTCTCGCGAAGAGCGACAGCGACATCCGTTCAGTTGCCGACCTCAACGGCAAACGAGTGGGCATTCCGGGGCTCGGGACGCTGACGTGGATGAATATCCGTGCTTCCATCGATGCGTCAGGAGCCGACTCGTCGTCAGTCCAATTCGTTGAAGTTCCACCTGCCCAGATGGTCGACCTCCTGCTCCGGGGACAAATCGACGCTGCTACGGCGAGCGAGCCGMTCGCCTCGAGCTCCATCGCGACTGGTGGCGTGAAGCTGGTGCAGAACACGGATGCTCCTGGAAACCAAGGTGTCCCCACCGTCGTCTACGTGGCCACTGAAAAGTTCATTGCCGAGAATCCCAAGGCTGTGCGCAGTTTTGCTGATGCAGTGATGAAGAACGCGGCCAAAGTAAACTCAGACCGAGGTCTCGCGCTCCGCGTGGCGACTGAGAAAATGGGCCTGAAAGCGGAACTGTTGAAAAACGCGTTCGTCCAGAAGCAGGCTGAGACTCCCATTGATCCTGCCGCCCTCGGCAAGATCTCTGAGATTGCGCTGCGCTATAAGATTCTCAACACGGCACCTTCGCCTGCTGACCTTCTGGCAGACCAGGGCTAAAGATGGCTGGCCGGGMCGGMAGCTCACTAGCAAGACGACCCGGCCAGCCAGCCCTCCAACGGGCCCCAATACGCTTGTCCGTATCCGTACCGTTGGGATTGCTAAGAGACGCGTGGGACACCCTCTTAAAATTCACAGCGCAGGTGCCGCTCTGATCCCACTACACCGATCGGCTCCGGAACTAGCTTGTGGACACGGTCGTCTCCMAACTGTCCGTGCCTCCACAGCAGGCGAGTGGTGCCGGATGGATGGTCTCATTTCGCACAGGGCATCAGAAACACGCATGCGCCCGTTGTTCCGAGGCACCGTTTCGGGATACCGGCAAGCATCCTTAAGGGTCCGATTCCGTGACCTGTTTTGAATCGACTAGTCCCCAACAACAGGGGAAGACCTTATACAGAGGAGTCTTATGCCTTCGTCCTTGATCGACACTCTTGTCAGCCACATTTTGGATACTTCGTTTGAGGCGTTCAGCGCCGATGACATCAAAGCAGGAAAGATGCGCTTGATTGACGCGCTGAGCTGCACTGTATCGGGGCGCGGTGCAGCGGGCAACGACGCGATGGCCACGGTTATCCGCAATATGGGCGGGCTGCCACAGGCTAGTGTATTGGCCAGCGATGAGAAGCTGCCGCTGCMGTACGCCGCTCTCGTGAACTCTCTTCAGCTGCGTAGCTTCGACTTCGAAGTCTGCGGACCGGAGCCCGAAGGTGCCAACGCTGGGAAGATGGTTGGCCACGTCGCGAGCACCACGGAGCCAACAGCGTTGAACGTTGGTGAATTCGTGCACGCATCCGGTCGCGAGATGCTTGCCGCAGTCATCCTCGGCGGCGATGTCGCGGCTCGCATTTCGGTCAGCAACAAATTTAACTTCGACGCCGATTTCGAAGTGTGCGGCACGTCCAACGCTTTCGGCGCCACCGCGGTCGCGGGTCGACTGCTGGGGCTCAGTCATGAGCAACTGCGCAATGCCTTCGGTATCCTGCTCAACCTGATGGCCGGTTCGTACMAGGGCATCTGGGACGGAGCTGCGAGTTTCAAGCTTCCAGGGGCCATGGCCGCCTACAACGGCATCTTGAGTTGCCAGCTGTCCCTCGAAGGGTTMTCCGGCGTCTCTGACGCACTGGAAAGCCGCCTTGGCTTCTTCCACCTCTACGCCCCGGAGCCGCAACCCGAGAATGCACTGGTCGACCTAGGCAAGGTGTTCTATGTGAAAGGGTCACATAAGCTTCACCCTTCATGCTACGGGAACMATAACGCTATCGATTGTTCTATTGAACTCCATGAGGAGTACGGTCTCGGGGGCGACGACGACATCGAATCAGTGACTGTTGATGTACGTCAKCCACTGATCGACCATTTCCTTAACCAAGTGGCCACTGCCGAGGATGACCAGCCTAAGTTCCTCTTCACGATGCCCTACGCGGTGGCCAATGCGCTGCACCGCGGACGCCCGGAGCTAGATCACTACACCACCGAGAACATCTATGACCCGACAGTGCTCGGTCTCACGAGGCGCGTCGTGCTCGAGCCCAACCTCGGGGAGGGCTTTTTGTACGCCGCCCGTGTTCGGGTAAAGATGAAGGACGGCAGGGAACTCGAGCGGTTCCGGGACAGCGAACCTCGTGGTTGGCTGGAAACCCCGGCTAGCTATGATGACGTCGTCGCGAAGTTCTGGCGCAACATACAGTTCCGGGGTGAACTCTCGCAGGAAAAGGCTGAACGCGCCCTGCATATGCTGCACCACATCGAAGAGGTAGGCGACGTCGCTGCGCTTGCTGAGGCTCTGTCCCTACCGTCCGGAAACCCTTCAGTTGCGCCGAAGCCGTTGCAGTCAGGCCACACCCCTGAAATGTCACTTGGTTTGACGAGCATTTGAATAACGTCTCCGACCAAGGGTTCACCTGGCGATCCGGCCGCCCTCGGCCTATCGATGGTGTCCCGATGCGCCGACCAAGCATCACCTGAAACCAGGAAGAGTACGGCTGGGCAAGTGGCGCGGATGGGCAAATACGTTATCGGAGACAAAGGACTTTCCCGGGTGTGTGTTGCTTCAACAAGCACCGCACAACACTTTGGAGGTTCCTTTGCGTCAGGGTCGAACCCGTGTCCCGCACAAATCGGAACAGGAGTACCCGTCTGATGGTCATCCCAATACAGCCAAGGGCGGCCCGCCCGATGCCCGGGGGGATGACATTGCTTTTCTGTACCAACCACTATAATCTCTGTACCAAGCACTACAAAAGTGTTGTAAGTCACAAGTGTCTCACGTGCAGGTTTTTTGAAGGAATAGATCGATGACGGCCAAGGCTACTTCGAAGAATCAGTCTGACGCGGGCGGTACCGCTTCGACGGTTCGTGCCTTGCAGCTACTGGACATCTTCACCGGCGAAAAGGCTCTTCTCGGCGTAAGTGAAATCGCCAGACAGGCTGGACTTCCTACTTCCACAACCCATCGCCTACTCTCTCACTTGATTGAAGGAGAGTTGGTCACGAAAGTCGGCACTAACTATCGACTCTCGGCGAGAATGTTCKAATTAGGGAACCAGGGATTACACAGCCGTCCGCAGGGCATCAGGAATGTTGCCGGTCCTTATCTCGGAGAACTCTTCGGGGTGACCCGGTTGACAACACACTTGGCGGTGCTCKAACGTCCTCAGATTCTGTTGGTCGACAAGATCTGCAGCCTTAAGACCCAGCCGGCCAGGGCAAGCGTCGGGGGACGATACTCCGCTGTCTGCACGGCACTGGGAAAAGCGCTATTGGCGTACCAATCGGAAGATGAAATCAGACGTGTCATTGCCGCGGGGTTGCCAAGACGGACCCGGTACTCCATTACCCGTCCGTCTGATTTGCTCAGCCAGTTGGCTGATGTACGCAGCACCAKACTCGCTTTCGAGAGAGAAGAAAGCACTTTGGGACAGTACTGCATCGCCAGCCCGATTCTCGTCGATGGTCAGGCGATCGCCGCAGTGGGTCTTTCAGGAAATACAAATGAGGTGGACCTGCCGCAACACCGTGCCATATTGCTTCGCGCCTGTACTGAGCTCTCAGCAGAATTGCGGAAATCGCATGGCGCAGCGTAACCAAATTCGAGGTTTCGATTTCTGAAGCACTTTATTGTCTCCAGCAGGAGGTCATTAAGGGTCACCGGAAATCCAAAGATGCCCTTCACGATCGCCCTAGTGCACCATGATCGGCTGGAAGCCTTCTACCCGGAGGGCTCCGAGCACTTRCTTTCCATGCTCGTGCCCCTTGGTCTCGAGATTGACGGTGATGGAGACGTCGCCCATGCTGATCGAACCGCCCACGCGCGTGTGATCCAGTCCGGTAACGTTGGCATCGTTCTCTGCGATGATGCGAGCAATTGTGGCCAGTGAACCCGGTCGGTCATCAAGCATCATCCGCACCGTCATATACCGTCCGGCTGCGGAAAGTCCCCGCTGGATGACCTTGAGCATCAACATGGGATCGATGTTGCCGCCGGAGAGCACCACTGCAGTAGTTCCAGGGTTCTCGATTTTTCCGTCCATGAGCGCTGCCACTCCCACGGCTCCTGCCGGTTCGACCACCATTTTGGCCCTCTCCAACAAGAATATTAATGCGCGCGCGAGCGAATCCTCACTKACTGTGACGACGTCATCCACCAGTTCACGGATGATGCTGAACGGTAACTGCCCTGGACGCCCGACGGCTATGCCGTCGGCCATGGTGGACACCTTCTTCAGCGGAACCAGGGCATCAGCAGCCAGAGACGGCGGGTAGGCCGCCGCATTTTCGGCCTGCACACCGATAATTCGGACATCCCGGCCCAACTCCTTGGCCTTGGCTTTGACGGCCACAGCGACGCCGGCCAKCAGCCCTCCTCCTCCCACTCCCATCACGATGGTGTTGACGTTGGGGACCTGTTCCAAAATTTCCAACCCGATGCTTCCCTGGCCGGCCACTATATCCGCGTTATCGTATGGATGAGCGAAGACGGCGCCCGACTCATTGGCGTAGCGCTGCGCTTGGGCGAGGGCCTCATCCACATTGTGCCCGTGCAGCACCACTTCGGMTCCGTGACTGCGTGTGGCGGCCAGCTTGGGCAGAGCCACTCCGAGCGGCATATAGATGCGGGCCTTCATGCCCAGCCTCTTGGCCGCCAACGCCACTCCTTGGGCGTGGTTGCCCGCGGAGGCTGCAACGACGCCTCGCCCTTTCTCTTCCTCGGAGAGCCTGGCCAGGCGGACATAGGCACCACGGACCTTGAAAGAGCCGGCACGCTGKAGATTTTCGCACTTAAAGTAAACGTCTCCGCCTACGATTCCCCCTAGCGCACGGGATGATTCCACCGGGGTTTTTATGATAATGCCCTCGAGCAGCTTCTGCGCCTCGATGACATCGTCCAGTGTGACGGGCAGGGCCTCGGAAGCATTCACGGGTTTGTTCTCCTTTTGGCTGTCGTCCGCATMTTTCCGCGCGGACGCCTCGGCGCCGAACAGTTTGCTGCTTATCCCCTTAGTGGGAGACTCCCCCACTGGATGATTTGGACTGAGCATGAGGCCAGTGCTTTCAGAAGCTGCGCGTGGGTCTGCTTTGTCTCGTTCTGGGGCAGAGCAGACCCACCGCGTTCTGCAGGCTTGGGGTTAGGCGACGCGTGCCCCGGAGGCGAGCTGGACAGCGACGTCGACGATCATGTCTTCCTGACCCCCCACGTAGCCGGCTTTGCCGATTTCTTCGAGGATCTGCCAGGCGGGGACGCCGTAGCGTTCTGCGGCGCGTTCGGCGTGGATGAGGAAGGAGGAGTAGACCCCGGCGTAGCCCTGCATGATGGAGGCCCGGTCCATGATGGGCATGCGGGTGATGATGGGTTTGACGATGTCTTCGGCCGCTGCCATCACGCCGTGGACGTCAACGCCCGTGTGGATGTTCAGGCGTTCGAAGGCGGCGGCGAGGACTTCGGTAGGTGAGTTCCCGGCCCCGGCGCCAAGGGCAAGGAGGGTCCCGTCGATCTGTTTTGCCCCGGCGCGTGCGGCGTAGACGGAGTTCGCGACGCCGAAGGACAGGTTCTGGTGGCCGTGGAAGCCCACCTGCGCGTCGGTGCTGAGCTCGGCGACGAGGGCGGCGACGCGGTCGGAGACGTCGTCCAGGATCAGGGCGCCGGCGGAGTCGACGACGTAGACGCACTGGCAGCCGGCGTCGGCCATGATCCGCGCCTGCTTGGCCAGGTTTTCCGGGGTGGTGCGGTGCGAGAGCATCAGGAACCCGACAGTTTCCATGCCGAGTTTGCGGGCGTGCTGGAAGTGCTGGATGGACACATCAGCCTCGGTGCAGTGCGTGGCGATCCGGGCCACGGACGCGCCGGCTTCGTGCGCGGCGTTCAGGTCGTGGATGGTGCCCAGGCCCGGGAGCATCAGCACCGCGATCCGTGCGTTCTTCGCTTCGTCGACGGCGGCGCGGACCAGGTCCAGTTCCGGGGTGAGGGAGAAGCCGTAGTTGAAGGAGGACCCGCCGAGCCCGTCGCCGTGGGTCACCTCAATGACCTCGACGTTGGCGTCATCGAGGGCACGGACCACGGAGCGGACGTGGGCTTCGGTGAATTTGTGGCTCATGGCGTGGGAGCCGTCGCGCAAGGTCGTGTCCGTGAGCCGGACGCTCAGGTTCTGTGCTGTGGTGTCGGAGGTGGGGGTCATGGTTATGCTCCTACGGGCGTTGAATTGGTGGCGGCGTCCATGCGTTCGGCCAGCAGGTCACCTGTGCGGGTGGCCGCGGCGGTGATGATGTCCAGGTTGCCGGCGTATTCGGGCAGGTAGTCAGCCGCTCCCTTAACCTGGACCCAAACGCCGACCCGGCCGTTGCCGTTCCAGTCGTCGCGGGCGGTGTCGAACTGGGGCTCGACGCGCAGCGAGTAGCCGGGGACGTAGTCCTGGATGCCGGCGACGGCCTCGTTGATCGAGGCGATGATCCGGTCGCGCAGCTCGCCGGGTTCGGCGGCCTCGGCCGGGATCGCGGCATAGATGGTGTTGCGCATGATCATGGGCGGTTCCACCGGATTGATGATGATGATGGCCTTGCCCCGTTTTGCCCCGCCGACCTCTTCGAGGGCCTTGGCTGTGGTTTCGGTGAATTCGTCGACGTTGGCGCGCGTGCCCGGGCCGGCTGATTTGGAGGCGATGGACGCGACGATCTCGGCGTAGTCCACGGGCACCACGGAGGAAATCGCGGCAACGATCGGGGTGGTCGCCTGCCCGGCGCAGGTAATCATGTTCACGTTCAGAACATCTTCAAGGGCATCCAGGTTCACCACGGGGCACAAGTACGGGCCGACAGCGGCCGGGGTCAGATCGATCGCGTGGATGCCGGCGGCCTTGTATTTGGGGGCGTTGGCTTCGTGGGCCTTGGCTGAGGTGCATTCGAAAACGAAGTCGGGCAGGTCGTCCTGGGCCAGGAGCCAGTCMACGCCTTCGGCGGAGGTGGTGATGCCGAGCCGGGCGGCGCGGGCGAGCCCGTCGGAAGCCGGGTCCACACCGATCATGTATTTGACTTCGAGGTTGTTACTGCGGCGCATGATTTTGAACATCAGGTCGGTGCCGATGTTGCCCGAGCCGACGATGGCTGCTGTTTTCTTGGCCATGGTGGTGTCCTTAGTCTGTGAAGTGAATTGTCAGTGAGCCCAGCGGGCCGAATTCCGCGGTCGCGGTGCTGTTCGCCACGACGGGCATGGCTACCGTGAAGGAGCCGGGCAGGATCAGCTGCCMGGCTTCCAGCGCCACACCCTGCTCGCCCAGGACGTTGGCCAGCCAAGCCAGTGGTGCTACGGGGTGCCCCATGACGTCCGCGCCCGTCCCGGTCCCCGTGATTTCGCCGTCGATCACCAGTGAGCAGGTGACATCCAGTAGCCCAATAGGATCGGCGAAATCCAGCGCAAGGGGGCGTGAACCGACGGCGATGGCACCGCAGGAGGCGTTATCCGCAATGGTGTCGACGAGTTTGATGTCMCAGTCCGTGATGCGGGAGTCAATGATTTCGATGGCAGGGTAGATGGCACCGATGGCGGCCGCGGCCTGCTCCAGCGTGACACCTGGTCCCTTCAGGGTCTCCTTCAGGATATAACCAAGTTCAGGCTCCACCTTGGGCTGAATGAACCGGTTCGCCGGGATCCGGGCCTCATCATGGTGGACCATGTCCGCGAAGAAGAAGCCGAAGTCCGGTGAGTCCACGCCCAATTGCCGCTGCATGGCAAGGGATGTCAGCCCCACTTTGCGGCCTGCGAGTACCCGTCCTGCTGCGACGTGGTGCGCAAGCTGGGCTGTCTGGATGTCGTAGGCGTCCTGGACGGTCATGTCCTCCAGACGGTCCCGCAAGGGGKCCACCGGAACCAGGRAGCCAGTTGCCTCCAGCAGTTCGACGGCCAGCTGGTTCTTGAGCTTGGTACGGAGGGTTTCGGTCTGTGTGCTCATCATTTCACCATCGCTGTGGTCACGCCGAAACCGGCGATGAATTCGGGAATCGGGCGGTAGTACTCGGAGGTGACCGTGTATTCGCCTGCTGCTGCAAGCGCGTTGTAGGCGGCCACCCAGTTGCGGACTTCATGGGCTGAGTTACCGGCTGCGGCGGCCATCGCGGGCGCGGTCCAAGCGTCCAGCTTCTCCAGGTCGCCGGAAGCGATAATGGCGAGGAATTCACGGTCCCATTCAGGGTTCAGGTCCATGATGCTCGCCTCACCCTTGGCGAACGCTGCGGCCGTATCGATGACGCGCTGCTGGCGTGCGTTCCTGGCCGCCGCAGTGGGATGCCGGCCGTTGAGCAGCATTGCCCTCTGCTCCGGCGTGGCCGTGGCAATCTGGGGCACCGGGGGGTCGTGGGACAGTCCACCGGAGCCGATGATGAGGACCTTCTGGTCCAGCGTCTTAAGGTAATTCCCGACCGCGGTGCCCAGCTGCCGCACGCGGCGCATCGACGCGAACGGCGGAGCCACGGAGTTGACGAAAATCGGCACGACCGGCTTGGCCGCAATAGAGCCGAAGAGAACCTCCAGGGGCTGGACGGCGCCGTGATCGATTTCCATCTTCAGCGAGATGGCAGCATCCAGGTCGGCGTCGAGGACCGCTTGGGCGAGGTCCTTGGCGATCTGCGTGGGGACGTTCAACGGGCCTTCCTCGGAACCGTAGTCGCCCACGGAAACGGCTTCGTAGCCGATGCAGAACGGCGGCATCAGCTCATAGAAGAAGCCGTTGTAGTGGTCCGGGGCAAAAGAGACCACAAGGTCAGGATCGAAGTCCTCGACGAACTTGCGCGCCACCGCGAACGCGGCGTCGACGTCGTATTGGATTTCTTCCGGCGGTTCGGTGACCTCCAGAAGCGGGCTATGCGACATGCAGACGAGTGCTAGCGTCATGGCTGGCTCCTTCCTTGAAAGACATTGCGGTGAGGATGGCTGAGAGAGTGCGCGKGGCGTCCTGTGCCAGGMAGGCTCCGGCAACAAAGCGGTCCGGGCGGATGAAAAGGACCGGGGTGGGGCGGTCATCGAACCACTTCTTGAGGCGCCCTTCGGCGTCACCRACGACGATCACGTCGTGGCTGTAGCGCTCCTCAGCCCAAATTCGCTGCGATTCGGGAACGACGGCGACAAAGCTGGCACCAAGGGCTTCCAGCCGGGCGACTTCCTCTGAGCTGAACATCCCCTTGGGG
>NZ_JBFTHK010000073.1:0-21176 GCF_056394205.1 Arthrobacter sp. 10T413_2
ACCTCGTCGTCGACTTCGACAAACTGCTCACCCTCGCCGGCACCGACCTCGGTGTCACCGACTACCGCGAAATCACCCAGGAACAGATCAACAAGTTCGCCGATGCCACCGGTGATGACCAGTGGATCCACGTGGATCCGGAACGCGCCAAGGACGGCCCCTTCGGCGCCCCKATCGCCCACGGCTTCCTCACCCTCTCGCTCATCATCCCGTTCTGGGGCGAGCTGTTCGAMGTCGAGGGCGTCACCACCAAGGTCAACTACGGCCTCGACAAGGTCCGCTTMACCTCCCCGGTCAAGGTGGGCTCGCGCATCCGCATGCGGGCCACCATCGCCGAGGTCACCGAAGTCAAGGGGGGCGCCCAGATCAAGGTCGCCAACACGATCGAGATCGAAGGCCAGGAACGCCCCGCCGTCGTCGCGGAGTTCCTCGCCCGCTTCTACAAGTAAGCCGCTACGGCCGCCACACCACTCTCCGCCCCATCCCTCTGCACCCCATTCCTCTGCACTTAAAGGAACAACGATGTCCMAAATTTCGCAGTTGCAGGCCCTGGACGCGGGTACGCGTCGCCGTGAAGCACGGACCGTCATTGCCTCCAGCTATCTCGGCAGCACCATTGAGTATTACGACTTTCTGCTCTACGCCACGGCCGCCGCCGTGGTCTTCCCGAAGGTGTTCTTCACCGGCATGGACGAGTGGGTGGGGGTGGTGGCCGCCTACGGCACCTTCGCCGCAGGCTATGTGGCGCGGCCCCTCGGCGGCATCATCTTCGGCCACTTCGGCGACCGGCTGGGCCGCAAAAACATGCTGATCATCTCGATGCTGGTCATGGGCATCGCCTCCACCCTGATCGGGCTGGTGCCCGGCGCCGCGGTGGCCGGAGCCTGGGGCGCCGTGATGCTCGTGTTCCTCCGCGTCTGCCAGGGCATTGCCGTGGGCGGGGAGTGGGGCGGCGCCGCGCTCATGGCGCTTGAGCACTCGGAGTCGGGCAAGCGCGGCTTCGCGGCCTCGTTCGTCAACGCCGGCGCCCCCACCGGCGCGGTCCTGGGAACCCTTGTCATGGGTGCCTTCGCGGCCCTGCCCAATGATCAGTTCCTAGCCTGGGGCTGGCGCGTGCCGTTCCTGCTGTCCTTCGTCCTGCTCGGCGTCGGCATGTTTGTCCGGCTCAAGGTCACCGAAAGCCCCATCTTCAAGGCGGCGCTTGAACAAGAGCAAGCCGAACAGGCAAAGGCCGAGACGGCGCCGGGCACAGTTCCGGGCGGTGCGCCGGCGCGCCGCGAGATTCCGCTCCTGCAGGTCCTGCGCCGGCCCAAGACGCTGATCTTCACCATGCTGGCCGGCGCCGCGGGCTTTGCGCTCCAGGTGGTGCTGGCGACGTTCTCCGTGACCTATGCCGTGTCCAAGGGCGCGGACCGGCAGGGCGTGCTMTACGCCTTTGCCGCAGCCTCCTTCGTGTCCATCGCGTTCGTGATCATGGGCGGCCGCCTCTCCGACAAGCTGGGCCGGCGGCCCGTGATGATCGGCGGCCTGGTGCTCTTCATCCTCTACCTCACACCGATGTTCCAGCTCCTGTCCTCGAACAACATCGGGCTGATCTTCGTGGCCTTCGCAATCGGCCTCATGATCCACTCCACCCTGTTCGGCCCGCTCGCGGCCTTCGTGTCCGAGCAGTTCGGCACCACCTCGCGCTACACCGGCGCCTCGCTGGGCTACCAGCTCGCCACCCTCCTCGGGGCCGGATTCACGCCGGGCATCGTGGCGCAGATCTTCAAGGATTCCGGACAGAACACCGCCGCCGTGGTCTGGTACCTGGCCATCATGTCCGTCGTGTCGATCGTCTTCATCCTGCTGACCCGCGAGCCKAAGAACAACGATCTGCAGACTGTCCGGTCCTAACCCGGTCCCCGCGTACTACCGTCTAACTAGAAAGKATTTGCCGTGGAGAATTTTGGCATCGGCTCGTGGCTGCAACGGCGCCGCCCGAAGTCGGGCACCAAGACCGCCGTCATCACCGGGGACAGGKAGCTCAGCTACGTCGATCTCGCGGACCGGTCCGCCCGGCTCGCCAACGCCCTTCGGGACCGCGGTGTGGCCAAGGGCGACCGCGTGGCCTACCTCGGCGAAAACGATCCCTCCTTCCTGGAGACCCTGTTCGCCGCCGGCCTGGCCGGGGCGGTCTTCGTCCCGCTGAACACCCGGCTCGCGCCGCCCGAAATCCAGTTCCAGCTCCGGGACAGCGGCGCCGTACTGCTGGTCCACTCGGCGGCGCTCGAGGAACTTGCGGAACGCGGCTCGGCGGGAACCGCGGTGGGCGGGCGGATCGTCGTCGACGATTCAGCGGTGCCCGGCACGACAGTTCCCGGGAAAACAGGGCCCGACGGCGGAACCGCCGTGGAGGCCTTTGAGGCCGTGATCGCCTCCGGCGCGGCGCTACCGCCGGACGAGCCCGTGGGCCTGGATGACGCCGCCATGATCCTCTACACCTMCGGAACCACCGGAAACCCCAAGGGCGCGCTCCTGACGCACGGCAACATCACGTGGAATTGCGTCAACGTACTGGTCGACTTCGACTTTGCCTCCACCGATGTGGCCCTCATGATCTCGCCGATGTTTCACGTCGCCTCCCTCGATATGGGCGTCCTGCCCACGCTCCTGAAGGGCGGCACCGTGGTCCTGGAAGCCAAGTTCGATCCCCGCCGGACGCTGGAGCTAATCGAGCGGCACCGTGCAACGACCATCAGCGGGGTGCCCACCACGTATCAGATGCTGTGCGAGCACCCGGACTGGGACACCACGGACCTCAGCTCGCTGAACAAACTGACGTGCGGCGGGTCCGCCGTGCCCCTGCGGGTCCTGGAAGCCTACGAACGGCGGGGGCTGCGCTTCTCCAACGGCTACGGCATGACCGAGACGGCGCCGGGCGCCACCACACTGCCGGCGGCCCGGTCCCGGGACAAGGCGGGGTCCTCGGGGCTGCCGCATTTCTTCACCGAGGTCCGGGTGGCCGATCCCGTGGACCCGGCGGMCGGCCCGGCGGCGCCCGGAACGGTGGGGGAGATCCAGATCAAGGGGCCGAACGTCATCCCCCAGTACTGGAACCGGCCCGAGGCCTCCGCAGATTCCTACACCGCTGACGGCTGGTTCAAGTCCGGCGACATGGGCTACAAGGACCCGGACGGTTTCGTGTTCATCTCCGACCGGCTCAAGGACATGATCATCTCCGGCGGGGAGAACATCTACCCGGCCGAGGTGGAGCAGGCCATCGCCGAGCTCGACGCCGTCGGCAGTGTCGCGGTGATCGGCGTGCCGGACGAGAAGTGGGGCGAGGTGCCGCGGGCCGTGGTGCTGCTGCGCGAGGGAGCCCGGCTCACGGAAGAGCAGCTGCGCTCCCACCTGGAGGACCGGCTCGCGMGGTACAAGATCCCCAAGTCCGTGGTGTTCGTGGCAGAGATGCCGAGGACGGCGAGCGGCAAGATCCGGAAGGCCGATCTGAGGAAACTGACGCCCGGACACGTCTGATAGGGAGCAGGGACCGTGTGGGTCCGTGCCCCGCAGCCGCGGGGCGGTGCGGCTGCGGTCCGGGGGCACTTTGGTGCCGACACGCCGCCAACCAGGGCGGCGGCGTCGGGCATTGTGCTCAAAGTGCCCCCGGACGGAGGCCGCCCGGCACGAAACCGGACAGGGCCGCCGCACGAAACCGGACGGGGAGGCCCGCTAATCGCCTCGGCCGATTAATCGACAGTGAAGATGCTGATGACCACCCGGCCGGGCTGCCGGATGCCCGTCCCGAGCATGAGTCGCGTATTCAGCCAGTCCAGGGCGGGGGACGCGGTGGTGAGCCGCGGCCAGCAGCGGAAGTAAATCCGGGAAGGGTCGACGGCGGCGCCGGAGTTCAACAGCTCGATGTCCCGGGCCGAGCCGTGCCGGAGCGCCGTGTTGTGCACGAAGATCCGGTGGCCGTCGTCGGTTTCCAGCACGTACCGGGCGTCCAGTTCCGTCAGGGTGGGGCCGCGGAGGAACTGGTAGTCGGCGCCGCCGGGCAGCACCCGCCCGTTGAGGGAAGGCCCTCGGACGGTTCCGCCGGTGATGGGAACCATTCGGCGGTGGCCCTCCGGCGTGGGCCCGACCTCCACCGGCTCCCCGACGCTCACGGACACCTCCGTCAGGAAGGAAAGTCCGGGAGGGAAGGGCAGTCCCGACGGTGCCGGAGGAGGGGCGGTCACAGGATGCCGGCCGTCAGCCGGCTCGGGTGGCCCTCGCCGAACAGGACKGACTGCCGGGCAACGATTGTCTCGGCGGAGTCGTAGGCGAGCTTGCCCGTGTTGAGGTTCCGGTCCCAGCGCGGATGGCAGCTGGACGTGATCTGCACGCGGAGCCGCTCACCGGGGGCAAAGGTGTACGCCGTCTGCCAGAGACTGACGGTGTATTCATACGGCTTACCGGGTGCGATCGGGGAGGGCTCGTGGCCGGGCTCCCAGAGCCMGTTGCCTGCGTAGCTGTCCCGCCAGGACGCGCGGATGATCCCGTCGGACAGGCCCAGGGACGTGCCGTCCGGGGTGACCCGGCAGAGGCGCACCACKAAATCTGTGTCGACGGCGGAGGACGCGGCGAAGAAGGTGGCGCTGACCTCGCCGAAGACKGTCACGGGTGCGTCGAACGGCGCCGTCGTGAAGGTCAGGACGTCGTCGCGGGCCTCGACGGCCTGCTGGTGCGCCRGCCCTGCCGGGACGGCGCCGTGGATCATGGTGGCCCCGCCCGCCGTCGGGACAGGGTCGAGGGGATCGTAGTCGTAGCTTTCCTGCCCGGCGGCGCCCGGCACATCCCCGAGGGACCCGCCGGCGCCAAGGAACCACGAGCGCTGCCGGGGCGGGGCCGGAAGTTCCTCGAAGCCGTGCCACCGGTTTTCCCCCATGACGTACAGCAGGACCGGCGGCACCTGGCGCAGCCCGTCGGGATCGCCCTTGAGGACGGCATCGAACCAGGCCGTCTGGAGTCCGGACAGGTCGCCGAGGCCGTTCATCACGCCGGCGGCCGCGTTGAGGCCGAAGCTGACATCCGGGTAGACCCCGGAGAAGTTGGTGTGGGTCCACGGGCCGATGATGAGCCGCGGCGCGGCCGCGGGGTTGGTGCGGCTGTGCTCGAGCTGCATCCGGTACTGCGCGAGCGTGCTCGGGGCAAAGATGTCGAACCAGCCGCCGATGTGCAGGGTGGGCATGTCCACCGGTGCGGCCGACGCGGCGTCCCACACGCGCGTGAAGCCGCTCCCCGGGGCTTCTCCGGCCGAGGGCAGGACGTGGCGTCTCATGAAAGTGCCGAGTCTCGGGGACAGGTCCCGGAGCGGCAGTGTGCCGAAGGCCGTGGCGTCGGAAAACGAGCGGTCGAGGTCCAGCCACGATTCCATTTCCTTGGCCCGGAGCTCGGGGTCATCGGAGAACTCCCGGAGCAGCTCATTGACGGCGATGGAGGCATGGCCCCACGTGAGGCGGCTGCCGAGCTCGAAGGCGCCGCCGCGGTAGAGAGAGCCGTTGTTTGCGTTGGCTCCAGCGGAGATACCGGGGGCCAACGCGGCCAGCCCGGCGGGCCGGCGAGAGGCCGCGCGCCACTGGGTTTCGGCGAAGTATGACCGCCCCCACATGCCCACCACGCCGTTGGAGTACGGCAGCCGCGCTGCCCACTCGACTGTGCTGGCGCCGTCGGACGCCTCATTGACGGAGGGCTCGAACGTTMCGCCGGAACCGAAGCGCCCGCGGCAGTCCTGCAGGATCACCACGTAGCCCGCGGCGGCGACCGTCGCCGGGTTCAGGTAGGCGGAATTGACGGCAAGGTCCCTGCCGTATGGCGTCCTGGTCAGCAGGACCGGGCAGGGTTCCCCGTCCGCGGGTCGGTACACGGTGGAGCGCAGCATGGTGCCGTCGGGCAGCGGTGTCTCGACGTCATGGTCAATAAGCACGGGGCGGGGTGTCACGGAAGGGTCCTAACGTGGAACGGAGATGCGGATAGACATGCCGGGAGGGGCCGGGGCGCGGTGCACGCGTCCCGGCCCCCTTCGGGTGAGTGGCTGGTGAGTAGCGGGTTTTAGGCGGGGGCGCCGGCCGATGCCTTGGCGCCGAGGGCCTCGGTGGGCACCTGGTAGGTTTCCTTGACCCAGATCGCGGTGACGGCCGCGGAGACGAGGCAGCAGGCTGCCGTGAAGGCCGCCACCGGGATCCAGCCGGCGGGGCCGGGCTGGACAATGGCGGCCGCGATCGCCGGGGCGAAGCCGGTGACGACGAGTCCCAGCTGCGAGGCCGTGGCGGCGCCCGTGTAGCGGATCCGGGTGGGGAACATTTCGGCCGTCATGGCCGGCCCCAGCGGGTTGACCATTCCGTAGCCCACGGTCATGAAGAGGATGCCGCTGGCGAAGATCAGCGGTACGACTGCGGTGCTGATGGACCAGAAGTAGGCGAAGGCGGCCACGGCACAGATGATGTTGCCGGTGATGAAGACCGGCTTGCGGCCGATCCGGTCGGCCAGAATACCGGCGTAGGGCTGGGCGATGATGCCCAGGGCKGCCGTGGCAATGGTGACCCCGAGCATGGCGGCGGAGGGGACGCCGAATTTTCCGGTCGCATACGCCAGTCCGAAGGCCGCGAAGACCGAGGACACCACGCTCCAGAGCCCGAAGAAGATGACTTTGACGATGGTGCGCCAGTGATCGCGCAGGACGACCTTGAGGKGCAGTTCCTGGCTGGCGCCTTCCTCCTTCGCGGCTTCGAAGACCTCGGATTCGGGCAGCCGCAGGCGGACGTAGAGGCCGACGGCGACCACCAGGATGCTGGCTAGGAACGGCAGCCGCCATCCCCAGGTGAGCAGGTCTTCCTGCGGGAGGAGAGACACTGCGAGGAAGGCCAGGGAGGCGAGCATGATCCCGGCCACGGCACCGGTGTTGACCCAGCTGCTGTAGAAGGCCCGTTTGTTGCTGGGCGCATGCTCCATGGTMATGGTGACAGCGCCGACGGACTCTCCGGCCGCGGAGGCGCCCTGAAGTGCGCGCAGAACCACCAGGAGCACCGGGGCGGCGGCGCCGATGGCGGCCGCCGGCGGCAGGCAGCCGATGAGGAAGGTGGCCACGCCCATGACGACGAGCGTCAGGACCAGCATCTKGCGCCGACCKAGGCGGTCGCCAAAGTGGCCGATCACGCTGGCCGCKAKGGGCCGGACAACGTAGCCGATGCCGATGGTGGCCATGGACAGGATGGTGCCGAGGGCGGGATCGATGCCCGGGAAGAAGATCTTGTTGAAGATCAGGGCCKAAGCCGAACCGTAGATGAAGAAGTCGTAGTACTCCAGGGTGCTGCCGATGAAGCTGGCGGCGGCGGCACGGCGGGCATGGTTGGTTCCCTCGCGGGAATCGGGGGCCTGTTCCGCGGGCGGCGTCAACGGCGACGGCGGAACGATGGGACCAGCGGTCATTGCGGATCTCCTAGGTGGGCAGGCAAGTAGCACCTGAAACGGTGAGGCTGGGAAAGATCTGTGGCTCGCATGCTGAGCAGGGCGGCGGGGTCGGCTGTGGCCTCCGTCACCCTGTAAGCAATGGTATGCACTTAGTTCTACGTCCGTCAATCTAAGTGCAAAATAAAAATGACAGTGGATGCGGCTRGCATGATGGAGGCGTGATGAGCGAGCGGCCGGCCTTCGTGCCCGGCATGGACCCGGACCTGGCCATCGACTTTCCGCGKCCGTTGAAGGGGCCGTCCACCCAGCACCAGTTGGTCACCCTCCTGGTCGACTACTGGTTCACCAGCGAGGAATGGCTGCCGTCCCGGCTTATCGCCGCCCTGGCCGCCGGCCTCGGGATCACGGCCTCGGCGACGGCGACGGCGCTGAGCCGCCTGGCCTCGCGCGGTGTACTGGAACAGTCGAGTGCCGGGCGGACCTCGCGCTACCKCATCACCCAKGGCGCACGGAACCGGCTGCGCCAAGGCTTCGCACAGGTCTCCGCCTTCGGCGAGGAGTCCCGCCACTGGGACGGCAACTGGACCGTCATCGCGTTTTCCATTCCGGAGACCTCGCGGGATGTCCGCGAAATGTTCCGCTCACGCTTGCGTTGGCGCGGATTCGCGCCGCTGTTCGGGGCCCTGTGGGTCTCCCCGCGCGACCACTCCGAGGAGCTCGAAAAAACCTGCAAGGGCTATGGCGTGGACGACTACGTCATCTTCCGCACGGCGGAATCCAGCCTCCGCGGCAAACGGCTCATCGAGGCCTGGTCGCCGCAGGAGTTCAAGGAACAGTACCGTCCGTTCACCGAGAAATTCACGCCCTGGGCGGAGCGTCTCGACGCCGGAACGGTCAGCCCGGCGGAGGCCTTCAGGGTCAGGACCGAGCTGATGGACGCGTGGCGGGCCTTCCCGTGGAGTGACCCTGACCTTCCCGCCGAGCTCCTGCCGGAAGCCTGGCCCCGTACTGAGGCCCGGGACCTGCTGGTGCGCCTCTACGACGGGCTCGCGGACGCTGCCACCGCCTACATTGAGGAAGTCGTGGCCCGGGAAGCGCCCGAACTGGCGGGCACGGCCCGGGCGCTGTCGGTGGCATCCGGACTCTGAGCCCGTCCGGGCTCACCAACACGCCCGGGCCGGCCGATCCTCGTCAGGCACCATTCCTCACTTCGGAAGCGCCGGCGCGTCCATCAGTTGCGGGAACGTGTGTGCCAACTGCAGGGCCACCAGCGTCACCACCTGGTTCTCGTTGATGGGCCGGCCGAGCAGCTCCGCGGCACGCTTCATCCGGTACGCCACGGTGTTCGTGGCCAGATGCAGTGCCTGGGCTGCGGCGAGGCGACTGCTGCCGGCCATCAGGAAGTGCCGCAGGGTGTMGCGGATGTCGGTCAGTTTCTGGTCCGGACCCAGCAGACCGGCGAGCTGGACCTGAACGAACCTGGCCGCCCCTTCCGGATCGGCAACAAGCAGCGCCAGCATGCCGGCGTCCTCGTAGTCCCAGAACTTCTGCCGCGGCGAAAGCCGCGCCACCAAGGCAGCCTGCTGGGCCTCAAAGTGGCTTTCGCGCAACCCCGAAAGCCCCGAGCCGGGCCGTCCGGCCGCGAGCTGGATCCAGTCGGGGCGGGGTACTTCACGCAGCGCGCTCATCACCGAAGGGGCGGGGCGGGTGTTGAACGCCCACCAGAACAGCGTGGTGCCCTGGTGCTCGATGGTCAGGAAACCCGTCGCGCCCAGCGACTGCGCGGCGTCCGTGCCGAAACGCTGCCGCGCGGCATCRCGGTCCGGGATGTGGCCGCTCGTGGCGGCCCGGCCCAAGGCGATCAGATGGTGCCCGCTCAGCCGGAGGCCTAGGATGCGTTCGGCGTCTTCGGCGGGCTCTTCGCCGTCGAGAATTGCCGTGAGAACCCTCAACCGTTCGGCCGGAAGCCTGCCATGCCAGAGGGCGAGCTCGTCCTCGTAACCGCGCATGAGGTCGCTGACGTAGGAGTTCACGTAGGAAAATAGGGCCGCATTCAGCTCGCGCACTTCAGCGACCATGCGATCCGCAGGAACTTCCCGCTCGATGACGGCCAGCAGCGCGTCCTGAACCCGGGTGTGGCAGGCCCAGACAGTGCGCAGCACGCTMGCGATGGGGACGCCCTGACGCACGGACAACCGGACATTCTCCTGGGCGCCGCGAGGGGCGACAATGTCAGCCGCGACAGTGCCGCGATGCAAGCCGATCAGGGTTGTCAGCAGGCACGCTTCACAGCCCTCCCGCTCGGTGCCGGTCATCATGCCGGGCGTTCCGGCGAGGCTGAAGTCTTCATCMACCAGGCGGACTATGTCCGCGGCAGTCTCMGCCGCCCACACCGTGGCGGGCACCCCGATTTCCGCCTCGGCGCTGGCAATGATCTCCGGATCTGATGCCGGACCGTCCCCTGGGGCGGACGCCGTCGGGCGGAGGCTATCCATCCAATTCATCACTACTACAAACCGCCTTTGGTCTTGGCCCCGAGGGCCAGTATAGATTCCGTGGCCGTGCTTCCGGGGTGGCGGCCCTCTGCTCCCGGGCACCATAGGCAGCCGCTTTTCTTGCACTCCGGCGCCAAGAACGGGACACGTGTCCCAAACCACACTTGATAGCAACGGTGTTCGGAGCTGAACACCCGTCAAGCAACGGAGCGTGACACAGCACATGACAACAACCACTGAGATCAACAATTCATCTTCGGTCCTGGCCAAGGCCATTGCGCGGATGACCGAAGTTCTCGGCGCCGACGCCGTCCTGCTGGACGAGAGCCAGGTCAAGGACTTCCGCGACCCTTACGAGGGCGACGATGCAAAGGACTACCAGCCCTCCTTCGTGGTCCAGCCCTCCACCGTGGAACAAATCCAGGCCGTGGTTCGGATCGCCAACGAACTGCAGATCCAGCTCTGGACCTCCTCCACCGGACGCAACTACGGCTATGGCGGCTCCGCGCCGGTGGTCAACGGCTCCGTGGTCCTGAGCCTGCGCCGCATGAACAAGATTCTGGAAATCGATGAAGCCGCCGGCTACGCACTTCTGGAGCCCGGAGTGAGCTTCTTCGACCTCTACAACGAGATCAAGGCCCGCGGGCTGAAGCTCTGGATCTCCGTCCCGGACCTCGGCTGGGGCAGCATCGTCGGCAACACCCTGKACCACGGATACGGCTACACCGTCAACGGCGACCACGCCAGCGCCGTCTGCGGCATGGAAGTGGTCCTCGCCTCCGGCGAAGTGGTCCGCACCGGCCTCGGCGCCATCAGCAGCAGCCCCATGTGGCAGCGCCACAAACGCGGCTTCGGCCCCTCCCTGGACAGCCTGTTCATGCAGTCCAACTTCGGCATCGTGTCCAAGATGGGCGTCTGGCTCATGCCCGAGCCCGAGGTATTCACCACGGGGGCGATCATCTGCCACAACGACGAGGACATTGCCCCGCTCATCGACGCGCTCCGCCCTCTGGTGCTGGACGGCACCATCCAGGGCCTCCCGCTGATCACCAGCTCACCGGAACCCGAGGACGGTCGGGCCAACCCGATGCAGGACACCGCCGGGATGTCGAAGGCGGCGAAGCTGTCCGCGACACTTCCCCCGGGGCGCTGGCACGCCCGCATMGCCTTCTAMGGCCACGAAGCCATAGTGGAGGCACGGCGCCGCATTGTCACCGATGCCGTGGCCCATCTCCCCGGCGTCACCGTAGACCTAAGGTCCTATCGCGGCGACGTCAGCCCGGAAKAAGTGCACCCCCTGGACCTGGTCCCGGCCGGCATCCCTAACATGTTCCTGCTGGACATGATGAAGAAGCACATCGGCGAAAACGTTGGCCACATCGACTTCTCGCCCGCGATCCCGTTCGACGGCGAATCCGCCGCCAAGCACGAGCTCATGGTCCGCACCATCCTCGAAGAAGCCGGACTGGTGGCGGGCTTCGGCTGGATCGCCAACACCCGCAGCCTCGTGGGCGCCTGCATGGTCTTCTTCGACGTGAACGACCCTGCCGAAGCGGCAGCCGCACACGCCGCCGTCGAACTCATGTGTGAAAAGGCCGCCGAATGGGGCTGGAGCGAATACCGTGCTCACCCCTCGCTGATCGAGCACGTGGCAGAGAACTTCGACTTCAACGATCATGCCTTGAACCGGCTTTACACCTCCCTCAAGGACGCTCTGGACCCCGCCGGGACGCTCTCGCCGGGCAACCACGGCATTTGGCCCTCGTCGGCCAAGAACTCCTAGAACTCCAATACCGAAAGGCACCACCATGTGGGAGACAGACAACAAGTTCCTCAACGGCCCCTTCACCCCCTGGCATGAGGAGACCGAAGCCTTCGACCTCGAGGTCATCGGCAAGATTCCCGACGACCTCGACGGAGCACTGTTCCGCACCGGGTCCAATCCCAAGTTCAAGCCGCGCAACACGGACCGCTACCACTGGTTCGAAGGTGACGGCATGGTCTACGCTACCTATCTCCGCGACGGAAAGGCCGCCTACCGGAACAAATGGGTCATGACCGACGCGCTGAAAGTCGAGATGGAGGCGGGGGAGGCGGTCTACTCCGGGTTCGTCAACGGCGGCACGGCCCCATCACTGCCGGCCGGCGCCCCGCCCATGAAGAACGTGCCCAACACTAACGTCGGCGTTCTCGCCGACCGGCTGCTCGTGTTCTTCGAGGGCGGCCTGCCGCACCAGATGAATCCGCAGTCCCTGGAAACATTCGGGACATATGACTTCAACGGCGATGTCMCGTTCACCTGCACGGCCCACTACAAGCTCGACCCAGACACCGGCAATATGCTCTTCTACTCCTACATGGGCACCAACGTCACCTGGTATGAGGCAGACCGGCACGGGAAGGTCCTCGACACCTTCGCTTTCAGCACCAGTGCCCCGTCCATGTTCCACGACTTCGCGGTGAGCAAGAACTACGCGATCTTCTTCGTTACCCCGGGGCTGTTCCTGGCACCCAATATCGGCCAGGGCAAGCCGGGCCTGGTCTGGGACCCCGCAGCCACGAACAACGGCGTCGAGATCGTCACCATGCACCGGACGACCCACGAAGTGCGGACCTACCGGGTCGACGAGACGTTCTTCCCGACGCACTTCTTCAACGCCTACGAGCGAGGCAACGAAATCGTCATCGAAGCCCCTCGCATCAAKGAACGCTTCGGCACCCCGGCGGACCGTATCACCCGGCCCGTGGACTCCCATGAGTGGTTCATGAACGCAATCCCCTGGCGCTGGACCGTCAACACCGCCACCGGACGCGTCACTAACCAGGCCACCAGCCACATCGCGGGTGAATTCCCGGCCATCAACCCGAACAAGGTCGGTCTGGAACACAAGTTCGGCTACTTCGCCACCACTCGTGGCCGGGACGCCGACACCATGAGCGACGGCCTGGCCAAGACGGACCTCACTAAGGAAACGGTCACGGTGATCGAGGGGCTGGATGATCTGACCAACCCCTCAGAACCGATCTTCGTGCCACGGGCCGKGGCCGTGAATGAGGACGACGGTTACCTGCTCTCCATCTGGTGGAACCGCCAGACGGAGCTATCAGAGCTGTGCATCTATGACACGGCCGATTTCGGGCGTACACCGCTCGCGCGCGTCAAGCTGCCCGGCCGTGTCCCCTTCGGCTTCCACGGCAGCTGGTCCGACCGGAACCGGATCGAAGACTCGCTTAAGGTCCTCGCCGCCGAGCACGCCTGATCCGGCCCTCCCCGCTCACCCAAAGACCCACAGACTTAGGAGTCACAACGATGGCCACTTTACTGACCGACACCACGACGGCGTTTGCCGGCACCTTCGCCGGACAGACCACGCAGCTGCAATACATCGCCGGCGAATGGCGCGAAGGCCGCTCCGACAAGGTCCTGACCGTCACCGACCCGTTCACGAACGATCAGCTCACCACCATCCGGCAGGGCACCGTCCAGGATCTCGACGACGCTTACCGGGCCGCCGAAGACGCCCAGAAAGGCTGGGCGGCGCAGACCCCCGCCGCCCGCCAGCAGGTCATGCTCCGCGCCGCCGCCATCATCGAGGAACGCCGCGGGGAAATCATCGACTGGCTGGTCAAGGAATCCGGCAGCACCGTCATCAAGGCCAACGTGGAGGTATCCGCCGCCGCCGGCATCACGCTGGAGGCGGCGTCCTTCCCCGGACGCGTCTTCGGCCGGATCGTCGAATCCAACACCCCGGGCAAGGAAAACCGCATCTACCGCCGCCCGCTCGGCGTCGTTKGTGTGATCAGCCCGTGGAACTTTCCCTTGCATCTTTCCCAGCGCTCGGTGGCGCCGGCACTTGCCCTGGGCAACGCCGTCGTCATCAAACCGGCCAGCGACACCCCGGTCACCGGCGGACTGATTCTGGCCCGGATCTTCGAGGAAGCCGGCCTGCCGGCAGGTGTTCTCAACGTCGTGGTCGGCGCAGGCTCCGAGATCGGCGACGACTTCGTCACCCACCCCGTCCCGGGCTTGATTTCCTTCACAGGCTCGACGCCGGTGGGCCAAAACGTGGGCAGGCTCGCCGTCGGCGGCGCATTCATCAAGCACGTCGCGCTGGAACTGGGCGGCAACAGCCCGTTCGTGGTCCTCGGCGACGCCGACCTGGACGCCGCCGTGCAGTCCGCGGTGCTGGGCAAGTTCCTGCACCAAGGGCAGATCTGCATGGCCGTGAACCGGATCATCGTCGAAGCGCCGCTGTACGACGAGTTCGTGGAGCGCTTCGTCCAGGCCGCAGCCTCCATCCCCGTGGGCGACCCGTCCAAGCCGGAAACCGTGGTCGGCCCGTTGATCAACGACAGCCAGCTCGCCGGAATCCGAGAGAAGGTCGCCCTGGCCAAAAGCGAAGGTGCGCGGGTTGCGCTGGAAGGCTCAATCGACGGCCGCGTCGTGTCCCCGTTCGTCTTCGCCGACGTCACCGCGGACATGGAGATCGCCCGAGAGGAAATCTTCGGACCTCTCGTCGGCATCATCCGCGCCGAGGACGAAGCCCACGCTCTAGAACTGGCCAACGCCAGCAACTTCGGGCTCAGCAGTTCGGTGTTCACCCAGGACACTGAACGCGGCGTCCGCTTCGGGCTGGGCATCAAGGCAGGCATGACCCACATCAACGACATGCCCGTCAACGATGAAGCCCACGTCCCCTTCGGCGGGGAACGCAACTCCGGCCTGGGCCGCTTCAACGGCGACTGGGCCATCAACGAGTTCACCACMGACCACTGGATCGGCATCCAGCGCTAGAAGTGGCAGTGATGCAATGAAGGTCCGCTTGTCCTTCCGGCGCAGGAGGACCTCCGGCGCCGGAAGGACAAGCCCGAGACCGCCTTCCCACACCCTGACTGGCAATCGCTAAGTGTCAGTGAATCGAGGCCAGCAGGACGCCGACGCCGACGAAGAGCACCCCGAACGTCCGGTTCAGGACCTTCTGTCCGCGGACGTCTCGGGTGAAGCGCTGGAAGGACCTGGCCGCCGCCGCGAAGAAGAACCACATGACCAGGATGTCGATCACGATCACGGTGGCGGACAGGACCGCGTACTGCGGCAGCAGCGGCTGCTCCGGCCGGATGAACTGGGGCATGAAGGCCAGGAAGAACACCACGGCCTTGGGGTTGAGCAGATTGACCCAGAGGCCGCGGCGGAACATGGAGAAGGCCGGCTCATTGCGCAGGGCTGCGGCCTTCTCCTGGTCCAGATCCGGTTTGTGCAGGAACTGACGGATGCCCAGATAGACCAGGTAGGCGGCGCCGGCGTAGCGGATCACGTTGAAGGCGAGCGGCGAGCTCGCCACAAGCACGCCGACGCCGAGGGCCACGATCAGGATATGCACCACGAGGGCGGCCTGCTGGCCCAGGATGCCCCAGATGGAACGGCGGAACCCTGAGTTCAGGGAGTTGCTCATGGTGTTGATGGCGCCCGCGCCGGGAGTGAAGCTGATCAGGACGCCGGCGCCGGCCAGGGCCAGCCAAAGGGAGGGTTGCACCAGCCAAGTTTACGGTCCCGGCGATGTCCAGCGGGAAGTCAGTCCCCGCGGACACCGTAGCTGAGGATCATGTTGCCTTTGCTGGTCTCCTGGGACTGCTGCAGCACCAGCCGGGTGAGGGGGTCGCCGTCGTTGAAGAGCCGACGCCCGCTGCCCGCGATCACGGGATGGACGATCAGCATCAAGGTGTCGAGCAGCCCGGCGAACAGCAGCTGGCGCACYAGCGAGATGCTGCTGAAGACTCCTATTTCGCCGCCGTCGCCGTTCTTCAGGTTCGCCACGAAGTCCTCCAACGGACCCTCGATCAGGCGCGAATTTTGCCAGCCCAGCTCCCCTGCMAGGGTCCTGGACGCCACAAATTTCGGCAGGCCGTTGATGAAGCCCGCGAAGTCGGCGTCGCTCTCGGCGTTCGGCCAGTAGTCGGCCCACTGCTGGTACCCCACGCGACCCAGGAGTCCGGTATCGATCCGGCCCATCATCTCGCCCATCCCGGCACCCAACTCCGCATCGAAACTGTCGAACTGCCACAGGAACGGGTCTTCAACCACCCCGTCCACGGAACAGAACAGGCCGGCGGTCACTTTGCGCATGGGTTCTCCTTACGGGGGTGTCTTTCAGTGCACCCTATCCGCAGATCAGGAGACAGGGAATGGCAGGCAAAAAACTCGGGGCGACTGCTCCGGACTACGGCGGTGCCGCCGCCCGGAGCAGCGCTTGCCTGCGGTGAAGTACTGGCCGTCGGGACCGTCCCGTCAGAACCGCCAGCGCGTCGCCCGCCAGGGGTTAACCGTTGGAAGTGGAACCGCCCGTGGCGGCATCTTCCGCATCCCCGTCATTTGGGCCCCCATGGCCCCCGGCGCCGGGGCCGCCCTGGCCTTGGTCCTGGGTCTCGGTCACGGTGAAGTTMGCATCCAGCAGGACGGTGGCGCGGGTGCCGTCCGCTTTTGTGATGTGGGCTTCGTAGGTGGCGCCGTCGGCGTCGGTCTCCATCCGTTCGATCGTCGCATCCGGCTGGGCAGCCTTCACCGCCGCCTCGACCTTCGTGGCGGTGTCACCGGTGAGGACCTCCTCCGTCTTGCCGTTGGCCTGGTGCGGGCCGCCTTGGCCTCCCATGCCGCCGGGCATGCCGTAGCCGACACCGTAGCCGCTGTTGCCGTCAGGGGCTGTGGTGCTCGAGGAGGAGGACGTGCCGGTGCCGTCGTCGGCCATTGCCGGGATGGCCGCCGCGCCGATGGCGCCGCCGCCGATCACCGCGGCGAGCATGATGCCGGCCGTCGTCGTGTTGATCTGTGCCATGGTGAAACTCCTTTGCTGGGGCCCGGGCATCCGGGCCGGCCGGGGATCCGGCCTGTCCCCAGCCTCTGCGTGGCAGGTATGGCGGCACTTTGGCGGCGCTGTGCCCGTGCTGTGAGGGCTGACGCGGACGCGCTACCGAATGTGCATGGTGTCAGAGCACTTGACTGAAGCCCGTGTCTCGCGCGGGCCCGCAGGGTAGCCGCCGCGGCGGCTGGCCATGATGATCGCGAGGGCTGCCGCCGTCGGGATCGCAGCTGCGAACGGCACGAACCGGGCACCGGCGGTGCTGAGGGCCAGAGCGCCGTACCCGGCACCGACGGCGATGCCCAGTTGAATGGTGACCACCGTCAGGCCGTTGGCCGCATCCTTGTGTTCTCMACCGGCCCGGAGGATCGCTGCCTGGTTGTAGATGCCGATGGCCCCAAACGCGGCTCCCCATACGGTCAGCAGTACGAGTTCGCCCACCCACGTGCCGCCCAGTACGGGCAACAGGGCGAAGGCGCCCGCGAGCAAGGCCACCGCGGACAGCAGGGAGCGCCGTGGATGGGAATCCGCGGTCAGTCCCGCGATCCAGATTCCCACGAGGCCTGCGGCCCCCACCACGGAGAGGGAACTGCCCATGAAGTTATCCGGTAGGCCGGAGGTCTGGAGGAACGGGGCGATGTACGTAAAAAGCGTGAAGTGCCCAAGGAGCAGGATCGGCCAGGCCGTGGCCACGGCGATCACGCCTGGCAACTTCAGGGCTCCGCGGAGGGAAGGCGCTGCATTGCTGCCCCCGTCCGGAGCAGCGGGGAGCATCCAGGCGGCCAGCAAGGCCAGGACACCTCCGACTCCTGCCAGGATAAGGAAGGAGGCACGCCACGTCAGCACCGAGCCCATGAGCGTGCCGATCGGAGCCCCGACAGCCAGGGCGATGCTGGTGCCGCTGAAAACTATCGCCATTGCTTTCCCGACCGCGTGCGCTGGAACGATCCGCGCCACGTACGGAGCCATGCCGGACCACAGCATCCCGTGGGCCACGCCGCCGAGAAGTCGTGCGCCTATGGCCAGACTCAAGCCGGGGCTGGAGGCCAGCAGCACGTTGCTGACCGCGAAAGCAACCACTGTCGCGATCAACAACGTCTTGCGGGGGATCCGTCCGCCCAGAAGCCTMGACAGGGGAATTGCTGTGAAGACGATGACAGCCGCGTAGGCGGCTGTCAGGGATCCTACGGCCGACTCCTCTACCCCCAGGTCGCGGCTGATCTGCGGCAGCAGCCCGGACGGCAGGAGTTCGGTCGTGACGGCGATGAAACCCGCTGCGGCCAGGATCAGAAGACCTCCCCACGGCAACCTCGGTGCCCGGGACGATCCCTCAGGCACCGGTATCGAACCTGGCTGCGTCGGCGGGGACTGCGGTGATGCGGCAGGCGMGGGTGTTTCGGCAACGAAAGAGTCTGGCGTCAAAGGGGGCTTCCTCATGGGTCTTGTCTGGTGGGGTGCGGCCGATGGGGGTTAGGCGTCGTCGCGGGCGAGGTTCCTGGAGAGCTCACGGTGGGCATCGGCCTGGGCGAGCAGCTCCTTGGCCCGGGCCTCGAAGACCCCGACGGCGTCGGCACCGGCGGCAAACCGGAGCGGCGGCTCGTCCAGTTCGGCGAGATGGATCAGGGCGTCGGCGAGCTTAGCCGGGTCGCCGCCCTGCTGTCCGTCCATGCCCTTCCACGCGGTGACCGTCTGCTCGGTCCTTTCGGCGTAGTCCTCAATGGTGGATACGGCATAGCTGGTGGATTCCGGACTGAGCAGCTCGGTGCGGAAGAACCCCGGCTCCACGAGTATGGTGCGGATGCCGAACGGGGCGACTTCGGGAGCCAGCGACTCCGCCCAGCCCTCGAGGCCGAACTTCGCCGCCGCGTAGGCAGTCAGGAACTCTCCGCCTGTGATTCCGGCGGTCGAGGAAATGGTGATGAGCAGCCCCGAATGCCGGGCCCGCATCACGGGCAGGACGGCGCGGGTGACGTTCATGGGCCCGAACATGGTGGTTTCGAYCTGTKYCCGGAAGTCCTTCGGGGTGATTTCCTCGAAGAACCCGGCGTAGAAATTGCCGGCGTTGTTGACCAGAACGTCGATCTGGCCAAACCGGTCCACGGCAGCCTGCACGGCCGCTTCGGCTGCTGCAGGGTCGGTGACATCGAGCTTCACCACCAGCAGGTCCTGGTTCTCKCCGACGGCGTGCGTGACCTTTTCCGGGTTGCGGCCGGTCGCGACCACCGCGTGGCCGGCGGCCAGGGCCGCCTTGGCGATGTCGGTTCCCATGCCGCGGCCGGCGCCGGTGATGAACCAGACTTTCTTGGCGGGCACGTTTTCCTTCGCTCCGGTCATGTAGTCCTGCTCAGTCATGTGATCGTTCTGTCTTTCCTGGGTTAGCTGTTCCTGGCTGCGCGTGGGATCGCAGCCCAGGGACGTTGGATCTGCCGGCAGAATCGCCGGCAGCAGCTGTATCGGGAGGCGTTGCCGCCCAGCTGGCGAGGAACGCCAGCGCGTGTTCGGACGCGGAGCCTGGCTCCGCCGTGAAGGTGAAGAGGGTCTGTCCTTCATCGCCGGGTAGGTGCAGAGTTTCGTACTGAAGGGACAAATCTCCGGCGACCGGGTGGTGGAAGCGTTTGGTCCCTGTGGTGTGGATTCGCACGTCGTGTCCGGCCCAGAGCGCGGCGAACAGATTACTGCGTGTGGTTAGTTCCCCCACCAGCTCGTTCAGAGCCCGGTCGTGCGGGTTCCGCCCAGCTTCCAGGCGGAGCATCGCGACGGTAGTGGCCGCGATCGCGCGCCAATCGGGGTAGAAGTCACCTGCGTTCGGATCGAGGAAAAGGTACCGCGCCTGGTTCGGCAGCGGGCCCGGAGTGCCCGGCCCCGACTGCGCGGCGGAGTTGAACACCTCCGCATACAACGCACGGCCCAGCAAGTTGGCGGCCAGCACGTCCGAACGGCCGTTCTGCACGAGCGCAACTACGCCGGTCATGGCATCCAGGAGACGCGCCACCCCGGGCCGGACCCGCTGTTGCGATGGCCGGCGTGGCGCCCGACGAGCCGGGGTGTTGGCCGTCCGAGCCAGGTCCATCAGGTGCGTCCGCTCGGCCTCGTCCAGCTGAAGGGCAGCGGCCACGGCCTCGAGCACCGCGCTGGAGACGCCGCGCAGGCTGCCGCGCTCCAGCCGCGTGTAGTAGTCCGTGCTCACCCCGGCGAGCTGCGCCACTTCCTCACGCCGCAGGCCCGGCACCCGGCGCAGCTCCCCGTAGCTGGGGATCCCGGCCTGCTCCGGGCTGATCTTCGCGCGGCGCGAAATCAGGAACTCACGGATTTCGTTTCTGTCCACAGCCATCACGCTACGCAGCCCGGGCGGCCGGTGGCAGGGTCTATCAGACACCCCCAAACTGCTGCCGGGTCAGATTCGGGGTGGGAGCGGGTTGGGTGCAGCGGCCGCCCCGGCCGGTAAAACCCAGGCATTCCCACCAGCCGGGAGTCCGGACAAAGGACCCGCGCCTCAGGCCCGGGCGATGACCTCGCCGTTGGGAATCAGGAACCAGCCGTCCTCGGTGGAGCCCCACCGGTGCCACCCGGCGGAAATCCGGGCCAGGTCAGCCTCGCTGGCAAAGCCGTACTCGAGCGCCTGGTCGGCAAAGGACGAATGCAGCACCCGCTCGCCCCACACCCGTGCCTGCCACCGCCGCTGCTGCCCGGTGGCGTAGAGCCAGTTGCTGCTCGACGGCGCCACGTCGGTGAACCCGGCGGCCTGCGCCCAGGACACGAGCCGGCGGCCGGCGTCGGGCTCGGCGCCGTTACGGCGGGCGATCCGCTGATACAAGTCCATCCAGTCGTCGAGTTCGGGGATGGCCGGGTACCAGCTCATGCCGTGGAAATCGGCGTCGCGCACCGCCACAATGCCGCCGGCTTTTGCCACCCGGCGCATCTCGCGGAGGGCCGCGACGGGGTCCGTGAGGTGCTGCAGGACCTGATGAGCGTGGACGACGTCGAACGACTCGTCCGGGAAATCGAGATCGTAGACGTTGCCGGTGGCGAAGTCGACGTTGTCCACACCGCGCTCGGCGGCGAGGGCCGCTGCCTGGGCGATGATGTCGGGGGAACGGTCCAGGCCCGCGACCCTGCCCGGAGCCACCATTTCCGCGAAGTCRCAGGTGATGCTGCCCGGCCCGCAGCCGACGTCCAGGACGGAGACCCCGGGCGTGAGATGCGGGATCACGAACGCGGCCGAGTTCTCCGCCGTGCGGGAGGCGTGGGCGCGGACCACCGACTCGTGGTGGCCGTGCGTGTACACATCGTCAGGCTGCTGCGCACTCATAATGGAACGCTACCCTTCTGCGATCGGAAATGGGTGGACCCACCCAACTAGCTCGCAGCAGGGGCCGTTATGAGCCCTCAAAAC
>NZ_JBFTHK010000074.1:0-20794 GCF_056394205.1 Arthrobacter sp. 10T413_2
TCCACGGGGGCCCCGGTCGCCGTCCTCACCACGTCCGGGACTGCCGTCGGCAATCTCCTGCCGGCAGTGATGGAGGCAAACCACGCCGCGGTGCCGCTCGTGGTCCTGTCMGCCGACCGGCCCGAGGAACTGCGCGGGACCGGGGCCAACCAGACTACGGTGCAGCTGGACCTGTTCGGCGAGCACGTTCGCTTCGCCGTCGACGTCCCTGCGGGCAGCGATCCGCAGCGCGCCGTGGATACTGCCCTTAGTGCCGCCACCGGAGCCTTCGAGGACACGCCTCCCGGGCCGGTCCAGCTCAACCTGGCCTTCCGCGACCCGCTGGTCCCGGCGGAGGGCGATGCCTTGCCCGCAGCGGCCGGGCGCGGTGTCTACCGGGCCGCCCGGAACCCCCTGGCGCTGKACTTCCCGGCCGCGCCACCGGCCCTGCCGGAGCGCCGCACCGTCGTCCTGGCCGGGCACGACGCCGGTCCGGTCGCCGAGGCCTTCGCCCGCGCGCACAGCCTGCCGCTGCTGGCCGAACCCTCCTCCAATGCCCGGTTCGGCCCCAACGCCGTCGGGCCCTACCGGCTGCTGATCGACCACTTCGGCGCGGACTCCGCCCAGCCGATCGAACGCGTGGTCCTCTTCGGCCGGCCGACGCTCTCCCGGCCGGTCAGTGCGCTCCTGGCCCGGGCGGACGTGCCGTCGGCCCTGTACCAGCCCGGCCCCGTGGCCTGGTACGAACCCGGCCGGCGGACCGAACTGCCACTGGAAAGCCTCGCGGACCTGGCGGAGTTCGCCGGGCGCGGGTCTGCCGCGTGGCTCGATGCCTGGCTGATGGCAGGCGCCGCCGCGCAGCACGCCGTGGACCTGGTCCTCGCCGCGTCCCCGGCTGCGACCGGGCCGTCCGTCGGCGCCGAGGTCTGGAAACACAGCCGCGGGCAGCTGGTGMTGGGCTCGTCGAACGGGATCCGCGACGTCGACCTCGCGGGGGCACCGCCCGCTGAACCGCAGGCCACCATGTTCGCCAACCGCGGCCTCGCCGGGATCGACGGCACCACGTCCACCGCGACGGGCATCGCGCTCGGCGGGCGCCAGGAAACCACAGTGCTCATGGGTGACGTCACGTTCCTGCACGACGCCGGCGGGCTCCTCCTCGGTGCCGGGGAGGCCGAACCCCTGCTGCGCATCGTGGTGCTCAACGACGCAGGCGGAGCCATCTTTGGTCTCCTGGAGCACGGCGCGGTGGCCGCGGCGGGGCGCTACGGGAACGCCGTCGAACGCCTCTTCGCGACCCCGCAGCGCGTGGATCTCGCCGCGCTGGCGGCCGCCTACGGCGTCGCGCACCGTCTGGTGGGCACGACGGCGGAACTCGCCGACGCGCTGTCCCGCCCGGTGGAAGGCCGCAGCATCATCGAAGTGCGCACGGACCGGCACAGCCTCGGAAAACTGCACCGTGCCATCCGGGCCGCCGTCGAGGCCGCCGTGGAAGGCGTCCCGCAGGCCTAGCCCTGTTTCTGCAGGCACGACGCGCTTCGTGCCCGGCGACGCGCAAATTACCCACCGACGCGCTTCGTGCCCTGGCGACGCGCAAATTACCCACCGACGCGCTTCGTGCCCTGGCGACGCGCAAATTACCCACCGACGCCGGAATTCCCGCCGCGACAGGTAAGTTGCGCGTCGCAGAACGGAATGCGCGTCGGGTTGTCCACACTCGGGCGGWAGCTCATGGCGCCGCCRCTCCCGTGCTGCGATCTTCGTTCCATGAAGGAACTACCAAGACTGATCCTGGCCCGCGAGCATGTCCAGCAGGGCCTCACACCGAAAGAGCTCGCCAAACGCTGCCGGTCAGGGGTGCTTGTCCGCGTGCGTCAAGGCGTCTACGTCGATGGGGAGGCGTGGCGGGCGCTGCAGCCTTGGGAACAATACCGGCTCCGGGTGAGCGCGGCGGCGGAGGCATTCACGGCACCGACAGTCTTTGCCAGGCACTCCGCCGCGTCCGTGTGGGGAGTTCCAACCATTGGACAGCGCCATCCGGTCCATGCCCTGACGCTTCAGAACGCCGGCGGACGCTCGCGTGCAGGAGTCCAGCGGCACTACGCGGCCCCGGACGGTCTCAAGGTGTTCCGGCGCGAAGGCCTTCTGGTCACGGGGCGGGTCCGCACGGTGTTGGATCTCGCTGCCTTTACACCGTTTGCCCAAGCTATTGTTCCCTTGGACCATGTACTCAGGCCGGACGCAGCCCAAGGGTTGCCCGCGCTCTCGAAGGAAATGCTGCTGGCGGGTGTCGACGGCAATTACACAGCGGCGGCTGCGCTGCGGATCAGGACTGCCGTGGAGTTCGCGGATCCGCGGTCCGGGTCCCCTGGGGAGTCGTACAGCCGCGGGCTCATGTGGGTGGCCGGCTTCCAACCGCCGGAACTTCAGCACGAAGTCCGGGACAGCGCCGGTCTCGCGGGCTACACCGACTACTACTGGGACACTGCACGGCTGGTGGGCGAGTTCGACGGCGTCGAGAAATATCTGAAACCCGAATACCTTCAGGGCAGGACCGCATCGCAGGCCGTCGTKGACGAGAAAGAGCGCGAAAACCGGATCCGGGCGATGGGGCTCCGGGTAGTGCGGTGGGTMTGGGCGGACCTCATAGAGCCCGGCCGGCTGGAACAGAAGCTGGCCGCGTTCGGTGTGCCCCGCCGTCGAGCCCGTTCGGCCGTATGGCCATGACACGCAACCTGTCCCACGACGCGCAAATGCCCTGTCGCTACCCGAATAACGGTAGCGACAGGGCATTTGCGCATCGATAGGCGATTTGCGCCTCGGGCTACAGCACCCGGCTCAGGAATTCCTTGGTGCGGGGGTGCTGCGGGTTGGCCAGGACCTCGCGCGGGTCGCCCGACTCCACGACCACGCCGCCGTCCATGAACGTCAGGCGGTCGCCGACTTCGCGGGCGAAGCCGATCTCGTGGGTCACCACGATCATGGTCATGCCGGACTTAGCGAGGTCCTTCATCACGTTCAGGACGTCGCCCACGAGCTCGGGGTCGAGCGCGGACGTCGGCTCGTCGAAGAGCATGAGCTCGGGGTCCATGGCCAGAGCCCGGGCAATCGCAACACGCTGCTGCTGGCCGCCGGAGAGCTGGTTCGGGTAGTGGCCGGAGCGGTCCGCGAGACCCACCCGGTCCAGCAGCTCCAAGGCACGCTTCCGGGCCACTGTCTTGGACTGGCCTTTGACCTGGACCGGAGCTTCCATGATGTTCTGCACGGCGGTCTTGTGCGGGAACAGGTTGAAGCGCTGGAACACCATGCCGATCTCGCGGCGCTGGGCGGCGATCTCCTTGGCCTTCAGGTCATGGAGCCTGCCCTTGACCTCGCGGTAGCCGATCAGCTCCCCGCCTACGGAAATGCGTCCGGCGCTGATGGTCTCCAGCAGGTTCACGCAGCGAAGCATGGTCGATTTGCCCGAACCGGACGGGCCGATCACCACCGACACCTCGCCCTGGTTGACCGTCAGGTCGATCCCGCGCAGCACGTGGTGCTGGCCGTAGTACTTGTGAAGGCCCTCGATCTGTACCAGCGGTTTGTCAGTAGTGATCGTCATTTCGCCTCCTCCTCAGGGAAGTCCATCTTGAGTGCCGGCTCGGCGTCGGCGCTCGGTGCCACGGCGGCGGCAGCCTTGGCGGCGGCCGGGTTCACCGTGGCGGGGGTCCGGTTGTCCACGCCCTTGCCGTAGTAGGCCTCGATGAAGTGCTGGCCCACCATCAGGAGGCTAGTGATGACGAGGTACCAGATGGCCGCCACGATCAGCAGGGGAACCGGCAGGTACGTCCGGTTCGCCAGGGCGTTGGTGGCAAAGGTCAGGTCCAGGRTGAAGGGCACGGCCAGGACCAGCGAGGTGGTCTTGAGCATGCCGATGGTTTCGTTCCCGGTGGGGGGCACGATTACCCGCATCGCCTGCGGCAGGATGATCCGCCACATGATTTTGGTCTTGCCCATGCCCAGAGCCTCGGCGGCTTCCATCTGGCCCTKGTCCACGGACTTGAGCCCGGCCCGGAAGATTTCCGCGAGGTAGGCGGATTCATTGAGGCCAAGGCCCAGGATCGCCGCCACCGTTGCCGTGACCACCGTGCTGGTGTCCACGCTGAACATCTCCGGCCCGAACGGGACACCGGCGCTGATCTTGGGGTAGAGAACGGCGATCAGGCCCCAGAAGATCAACTGGGTGTAGACCGGGGTGCCGCGGAAGAACCAGACCCAGGTCCAGCTGGACCAGCGGAATACAGGGTTCTCCGACTGCCGCATGAAGGCCAGGAGGATGGCCAGAATGATGGCCAGGATCATGGACGCAACCGTCAGGACCAAGGTCCAGACGACACCCTGGACCACCTTGACGTCCAAGATGTAGGCGCCCACGACGTCCCAGCGGAAATTGGGGTTCGTGAACAGGCTCTGCAGGAAGAGAGCCAACGCGCCGATAATGATGACGGCGCTGATCCAGCGGCCGGGGTGCCGCACCGGCACCGCCTTATTTAGTACCGGTGCTGCGTGGCTGTCCTGATGGCTGTCCATCTGTACACCTGATTTGTGATTGGTTGTKGGGATGCTCATTAGCCGACCGCCGGGTTGACCTCGGACTTGGTGATGGCGCCGTCGCCGTTGCCCCAGCCCTCAAGGATCTTCTTGTAGGAACCGTCCTGCATCAGCTTGGTGAGAGTCTTCTGGACGACGTCGGCCAGAGCAGTATCGGACTTGGCGACGGCGATGCCCTGGGKAGCGGAGTCGTAGACGTCACCCAGCTTCTCGAGCTGGCCGTTGGTCTGGGTCAGCGCGTAGCCGATGATGGGGGAGTCGGCTGCCATCGCATCGATGCTGCCGTTGACCAGGCGGGTGGTGATATCCGTCTGGGTCTTCAGCGTGACGATGTTGATGGGCTGCTTGCCCGCGTCGACGCACTTCTTGTTGCGGCCCGAGAGGTCCGGATCTTCCTGGACGGTACCGGTCTGGACGCCGATGGACTTGCCGCACAGGTCATCCAGGGAAACCTTCTTCGGGTTGCCCTTCTGCACGGCCCAGGCGGTGCCCGCGTTGAAGTAGCTGACCATGTTCACCGCGGCGAGCCGCTCCGGGTTGATCGTGAACGAGGAGATGCCGAGGTCGTACTTGGGGCCGAGGGCCGGAAGGATGCCGGTGAATTCGGACGTCTGGACCTGGACCTTCAGGCCCAGCGCGGCGCCGATCGCCTTGGCGATGTCGACGTCGTAGCCCACCGGGGTCTGGCCGTCGGTGCCGAGGAATTCGGCCGGGGCGTACGAGGTATCCGAGCCCACGGTCAGGGTGCCCTTGGACTTGATCGCGTCGGGGACCATGGCCGCCAGCGCGTCGTCCTTCTTGACCGTGCTGGGGTCAAAGCTGGCGGCGGCACTGCCGGAAGCGGTAGCCGCCCCGGTGGTGCCGGTCTCTGAAGCGTTCGTGCAGGCCGTCAAGGCCAAGGCGCTCACAGCAAGGACCGTGGCGGCCTTCAGCGCGGGGTTGCTCAGGAGCGAACGGGAGATCTGCATTTTATTACCTTTTGTTGCCGAAGGGATGCGTTACGAGGCCGGTCTATAGTGTAGCGCCGAACATGAGATGTGCGTCACAGAAAACTAAGTTTCACTATTGGATAACAAAACCAGACCCAAAAGCAACGTCCAGAATGCTCGACCTGTCTGGAATCCCGGATTTCTTCCGAATGTGACGGGCCGAGGACGGCGCGGGCTAGCTGCTGATGCCGAGCGACTCGAGCATCGGGCGGAACTTCGCCCAGGTCTCGGCGAGCTCGGTCTCGGGCACCGAGCCATCCACCACACCGCAGCCCGCGTACAGCCGGACCGTCCGCGGGGATTCGATGACCGCGCCCCGCAGCGCGATGCCCCATTCCCCGTTGCCGGCGGCGTCGAGCCAGCCGACCGGCCCGGCGTACGGGCCGCGGTCCAGATGCTCAAGCTTGCGGATCAGTGCGCCGGCGACCGTGGTGGGAGTGCCGCAGACCGCCGCCGTGGGATGCAGGGCGTTKATCAGGGCCAGGCACGTGGGGACGTGGCCTTCCACCTCGGCGAGCTCCGCCTTCACATCCGAGGCCAGGTGCCACACGTTGGGGAGTTCCAGGATGAACGGCTCGCTGTGCGCGTTCATGGCCTCGGAAAACGGGGCCAGCTGTGTGGTCAGGGACTGGATCGCGATGTCGTGTTCGTGCCGCTGCTTCTCGGAGCCGGCCAGCACGCGTTCGGCGAACTCCAGCGGGGAGCCTGCCATGCCGTCGGCGTCGCGGCGGTCCAGGGTGCCGGCCAGGACGCGGGCCTGTGCGGTGCGGCCCTCCACCTGGATCAGCATCTCCGGTGTGGCTCCCACCAGACCGTCCACCCCGTACGTCCAGCATTCGCGGTACCGTGCGGAGAGTTCGCGCAGGACCTGCGCGGCGTTGACGCCGGTGGGGACGGTGGCCACGATGTCCCGGGCCAGCACCAGCTTCTCCAAGGCGCCGGTCCGGATCTCTTTGACCCCGGCGGCGACGGCGGCCATCCAGTCTTCCTCGCTGAGCGAGCCGGTGTGCAGCGTTGCGCCGGCGGCCAGGGGCAAAGGGCGTACGACGGCGGCGCCGGCCTGCGCGGCGCCCGGCGCCGGGTCGTCCACAACGCCGTCCATTACAGCGCCGTCCGTCACAGCGCCGCCGGCGCTGCCGGCGCTGCCGGCGCTGCCGGCGCTGCCGGCGCTGCCGGCGTCCTCCGCCGCCCGGCCGCTGCGAAGCCAGCGGTCCAGGGCGGCGCGGGCGCCGGCTTCGGTGAGTTCGCCGTCGTCGAACGTGAGCTGGGTGAGCCAGGCCTGGCCGTCGCGGAGCCCCACAACGATTTCGGGGACCAATAGGCGGGACTCGTGGGCGGAAGCCTTGGAGAAGGCGAACGAGCCGAAGGCGACCGGTCCGGTGCCGGGGCAGTCGACGGCGTCCTCGATGTCCGCCTCCAGGACCAGGTGCCGCCACCAGATGTCCGCTTCCAGGAACCGCTCGGGGCCGGTGGCGGTGAACCGGGCGATCTCGCCGAAGCCCACGAGCCCGGCCTCGCGGCGGGTCCAGCAGAGGACGTCGTCCCGGACCAGAAACGACGGCAGGCCCCCGGGGAAAGTTTCGGCATCGAGGGGGACTGTCAAGGTGCGGAACGTGCTCGTCATGATGGCATAACACTAGCCCGTGATTGTCCCGACCGTGGATATACGGGGTTTGGCGGACCCTCGACGCGGCGGCCGCGGCCGTTGCCGCAGGTGAAAGCGGCGATGGTTGGCGGCCCGTTCGTGGGGGAGCCGATCATTTGAGACAATGTCATGGTGAACCGAGCATCCTTGGATAAGCGTCCGGACGAAGTAGCCACGATGTTTGACGACGTCGCCCCCAAATACGACGTCGTCAACGATGTCCTGTCGATGGGACAGACGCGCCGCTGGCGCAAGGTAGTGGTGGAGGCCATGGGTGTCTCAGGCGGCCAGCGCGTGCTGGACCTCGCCGCCGGCACCGGCACGTCCAGCGAGCCCTACGCCGACGCCGGCATCAACGTCATCGCATGCGACTTCTCCCTTGGCATGCTCAAAGTCGGCAAGCGCCGCCGCCCGGACATTGACTTCATCGCCGGGGACGCCACCCGCCTGCCGTTCGCGGACAACACCTTTGACGCCAGCACGATCTCCTTCGGTCTGCGCAACGTCAATGAGCMCAAGAAGGCACTGGCCGAGATGCTGCGGGTCACCAAGCCCGGCGGYCGGCTGGTCATCGCCGAGTTCTCCCAGCCCGTGGTGCCGCTCTGGCGCACCATGTACACCGAATACCTCATGCGGGCGCTGCCGGCCATCGCCGTCAAGGTCTCGTCCAACCCGGACGCCTACGTCTACCTCGCCGAGTCCATCCGTGCCTGGCCGGACCAGGACCACCTGGCCGCGTGGCTGCAGGAGGCCGGCTGGGAATCCGTCACCTACCGCAACCTCAGCGGCGGCATCGTCGCCGTGCATCGCGCCCAGAAGCCGGCCGGCCCCGAATCCGGCCACGCCGCGGGTGCAACGGCGCTGGCCGCCCACACCGGACCGGTGGCCAAACTGCGCCGCAACATCACCCGGCCCGGACGTTAGCCGATACCTGCTGTGAATGTACTGATCGTCGGAGCAGGCCCGGCCGGGTCCACCGCCGCCTACTACCTTGCCAAAGCCGGCATTGACGTCACGGTGCTGGAGAAGACCAGCTTTCCCCGCGAAAAGGTCTGCGGTGACGGCCTGACTCCGCGCGCCGTCCGCGAGATCCAGAAGCTGGGACTCCCGCATCCGGAAACCGAGGGCTGGCGCCGGAACAAGGGCCTGCGCCTGATCGCCGGCGGCCGCACGATCGAACTGCCCTGGCCGGAGGTCTCCGACTTCCCGCAGTACGGGCTGATCCGGACCCGCCTCGGCTTCGACGAGCAGCTGGCCCGGCACGCGCGGTCCGCGGGCGCCGTCGTGCTGGAGCGCCACAGCGTCACCGAGGCCCTGCGCGGCGAGGACGGCCGTGTCACGGGTGTCCGGGCCGCACTGCTGGACGACGCCGGACGCAAGACGGGCGAAACGCGCGACTTCACCGCCGACGTCGTCCTTGCCGCGGACGGAAACTCAACGCGCACCGCCGTCTCGCTGGGCATCCCGAAACGCGACGACCGGCCGCTTGGCGTGGCCGTGCGGACCTACTTCACCTCACCCCGGCACGAGGACGACTGGATGGAAGGCTGGCTCGAGCTTCCCGGCCGCGACGGAAAGCTGCTGCCCGGCTACGGCTGGGTGTTCGGCGTCGGCGACGGCACTTCCAACGTGGGCCTCGGCATCCTGAACTCGTCCAAGGAATTCGGCAAGCTGGACTACAAGCAGGTCCTGCGCGAATGGACCGCGGGCATGCCCGCGGACTGGGGCTTCACCCCCGAGAACCAGGTGGGGGAGATCCGCGGCGCAGCCCTGCCGATGGGCTTCAACCGCACCCCGCACTATTCACCCGGCCTGCTCCTGCTCGGCGACGCCGGCGGCATGGTGTCTCCGTTCAACGGTGAGGGCATCTCCTACGCCATGGAGTCCGCCCGCTTCGCCGCGGAGTTCATCATCGACGCCGCGGCCCGCTCCGCGTCAGCCGGCTGGGGGTCCGGGGCGGAGGCTTCCAGAGCCGCCGATGCGCACCTGGCGCGGTACGCCGACTACGTGCAGCAGCAATGGGGCTCGCACTTCACGCTGGGCCGGGCCTTCGCCGCCCTGATCGGCAAGCCGGCGGTCATGAAACTGGCACTCCGCACGGGCATGCCCATTCCTGTGCTCATGCGGTTCGTGGTCCGGATGCTGGCGAATCTGACCGATCCGGCCGCCAAGGGATTCGAGGACAGGGTCATCCGGGTCCTGGAATCCCTCGTTCCCGCCACGTCCAACCAGGCCATGCMCACCCCGGACAGCGGTCCGCACTCCGGCACCAACTCCGCGGTTTCCGCAACAAAAGTTAGKGTTAACCCGTGACCAACTCTGCAGACCAAAGCTGGACGCACGCCGGACACGGCCTGCCGAGCTCTGAACCCAGCCTCAACACCACGGCCATCGCCACCGGCCTTCAACTGCCGGCGGGCTTTGCGGCCATTGCCGGCGACCCCGAACTCGGTCCCGCGATCACCACCAACCTGGCGCGGGTCGAGAAGAAGCTGCGCGAGGCCATTGCCAACTCCGATCCGCTGGCTGACGCAACGTCGCGTCACCTCGTGGAAGCCGGCGGCAAGCGCATCCGCCCGCTCCTGACCCTGCTGTGCGCCCACCTGGGCGACGCCTCCCTGCCCGCAGTAGTGCAGGCCGCCGTCGTCGTTGAACTGACGCACCTMGCCACCCTGTACCACGACGACGTCATGGACTCCGCGCCGTTCCGCCGCGGCGCACCCACGGCCCACGAGGTCTGGGGCAACTCCGTCGCCGTCCTGACCGGCGACCTCATCTTCGCGCGCGCCTCCATCCTGGTCTCGGAGCTCGGCTCGCGTGCGCTGGGCATCCAGGCGAGGACCTTCGAGCGGCTCTGCCTGGGCCAGCTGCACGAGACCGTGGGGCCGCGGCCGGACGAGGACCCCGTGGCGCACTACCTCTCCGTCATCGCGGACAAGACGGGCTCGCTCGTAGCAGCCTCCGGACAGCTCGGCGCAATCTTCTCCGGCGCGGACGAGGCCTACGAGGCCCTGCTGGTCGAGTACGGCGAGAAAGTGGGCGTGGCCTTCCAGCTCGCCGATGACGTCATTGACGTCACCGGGATCAAAGTCAAGTCCGGCAAGTCCCCGGGAACCGACCTGCGCGAAGGCGTCCCCACGCTGCCCGTGCTGCTGCTGCGCAACGCCGCCCGCGACGGTGACCAGTCCGCCGTCGAACTCTTGAAGCTGATCGACGGCGACCTCAGCTCTGACGAGGCCCTGGCGGMCGCCGTTGCCGGACTCCGGGAGCACCCCGTCACCGCAGAATCGTGGGTGGTGGCGCGCGCCTGGGCCGAGGAGGCCATTGCCGCCCTTGCGCCGCTGCCTGAAGGCGTCGTCAAGGCCTCGCTGACGAGCTTCGCCCACGCGGTCGTGKACCGCAGCAGCTAGCCACCCCGCGACGTCGACGTCGGCTGGCCGGGGTTGCCGGTCCTGCCGCCTGGGCGCTGTCCCTCCGCCGTCACCAGCGTCGACTTGCACGGCCGGCACTGCCGCCTGGGCGCTTCCGGATTGCCTCTTCATAAACGGAATGGCCCCGGTTCCTCACAACGTTCGAGTCTTCCGTTGTGCCGAACCGGGGCCATTTCTCCGTTCGCATTAGATCCACCGGAGGCATTTGGTGAACCCAAGAAAGAGACTATGACAAGTTTGTAATGCTGTCTAGGGGTATCTGTAAATTTGTTGTCACAGTTTTTCGGTGTCTGGGTTGACGCCCTCCGGGGGCACATTGAGCCGCTGCGKACCCCTACCAGGCTTGTCCCCGGGCGTGTCGGACTCAAAGTGCCCCCGGCCGCGCCTGCTTGTCCGGCGGCCGGAGATGCGCCCGCCTTTCGCCAGCTGAAATCGCGTCACGGCCGTGTCAAGATGCCCTGTGGCCGCCGTGGACGTGGACGCTGCCGTGCGGGGCCACTCTGCCGCGCTGCATGCGGCTCCCGCGCTGTTTCCCGGGCGTGTCGGACTCAAAGTGCCCCCGCGGCACTGGTTGGTGGGCCGAAGTTTTCCACATGGCGCAACCGAGGCGGCCTGGACGGGTACCAGGCAGGGCACATTGGCGGAATGAACGTTGCCACTTTCCTTGCTTCGCGGGGCGGAACGGCCACCGCGGCTGACCTTCGCCGGGCTGGATTCAGCCGCCACCGAATAACCACGGCCTTGGCCCACGGCACCCTGGTGAGGATCCGTCGGGGACACTATGGACTGCCACAGGATTCCGGCGTCTACCGGGCGGCGCGAGAACTCAAGGGGTTGCTCACATGCCTGTCGGCCGCTCCGGGCTACGGATTGTGGACCTTGGCGCCGGCCCAGTCCATGCATCTGTGTCTTGGGCATCGGGCCGCGCCACCCGGCGTCGCGGCGCATGGTCGCTGCCAACACCCCGGGCACCCGTGGCTGCCCGTGGCCGGACTCGCCGACGTCCTGATCCATGCCCTCCACTGTCTGCCGGAATTGGAAGCTCTTGTCATGGTCCAGTGTGCTGTCGGCCGGGGGGACATCAGTCTGGCCTTCCTCCGCAGCAAACTCGAGGGCAATCGCAACGGCCGGGCCAGATCGGTGCTGGACCTGGTCATTCCCCGGGCCGATTCGCTGCTGGAAGTTCTGGCCAACACTGCCTTCCTCCGTGCCGGGCTGCATATCCGACGGCATGTGGAGATTCCCGGGGTGGGCGAGGTGGACTTCCTCGTTGAGGACATTCTCGTGGTGGAGACGGACGGCGAATCGCATTTGGAGCCGCTGCAGGTGAAGAAGGACCGACGGCGGAACAATGCAAGCCTCGTMGGAGGCTACTTGGTTCTCAGGTTCGGCTACGACGTCGTCGTCCACCACCCGGAGCGGATGATTGCGCAGGTCCTCGCGGTGMTGGAGTTGTGGCGTCGGGGTGGGTACCAGCCGTGAGAGGCACAAGTCGCGGGGCGCAGGCGGGGGCTACTTTGAGGCCCCGGTTGGGGATTTCTGGGCCCGGCGGCGGCGTGTCCGTGCCAAAGTGCCCCCGGGCTGCTGTGCCCAGGACCGGCGAGGCCCTCAGCCCCCTAAGCCAATGAGAGGCTCCGCCTAGTCTTCGTCCTCGTCGTTGAAGGCMCACTCGAACATGTCGAAGACGAATTCGGAGAAGGTCCCTTMCTCGCTCTTCCACTGGCCCCGGGCGTTGTTGCGGCGGTACACGATTGKATCCGGGACGCTGAGGTCCCCGACGCGGAAGCCCCACGTGAACTGCTCTTCCTCGTCCTCGAGGAACATGAGGAAGCCCTCGTCATCGACTTCGAGCTCTTCGGGGTCCCAGAAATAGTGGTAGGCCTCCATGAGGTCCTCGCAGCCCCCGACGGCCAGGTAGAACTCGCGCAGGACCAGCGGGATCTGGAACTGGTGTTCGGTTAGGGCGGCGTCGAGTTCGTCGGCCGCGAGGCCATCTTCTTCCTGCCATTCGTCTTCGAGATACTTCGGGACAAGCGCGCGGAATTTCTCGAGGAACATGTCAGTCATGGTCTTATCCTAGCTAATCCCTAGCGGCCGTTTTCCGCCGTGCCCAGGCCCAGCCGGTGCCAGCCGCGCACGGCCAGCGGGGCGTGCCAGTGGCGGCGCCAGGCCGTGACCCGGAAGGCGAAGACGACGGCGGTGACGGCGGTGGCGGAGACCGCGGTGAAGGTCCCGGTGAGGGACAGGATCGCGGTGGCGGCCGCCCCGGCAAACGCCGGCAAGGCATAGATGTCCTTGGGGTCAAAAAGCTGCGGAACCTCGTTGGCAGTGATGTCGCGCAGCAGGCCGCYGCCCACCGCCGTCGTGACTCCCAGCAGGACGGCAGCCACGGGATTCATCCCTGCGGCCAGGGCCTTGAGGGTGCCGGTGATGCAAAACAGTGCCAGGCCGCCGGCGTCGAACAGGACCAGCAGCGAGGTGAAGCGCTGGACGCTGGAGAACAGGAAGTACACCAGGACCGTGGCGAGCAGGGGAGGTGCGAGGTAGGCCGGGTTGGTGAACGCCACCGGCGGCCCGGCGTTGATGACGATGTCGCGGATGACGCCGCCGCCCAGGCTCACCACCGAGGCCAGGAGMAGCGAGCCGATGATGTCGAACTGCTTCCGGGCCGCGAGCAGCGATCCGGAGACCGCAAAGAAGAAGACGCCGGCGAGGTCAAGCCAGACCAGGACAAGGCTGAAGGAGAAGGTCATGAAGCGTCCCGGTCGATAATTAGGCGGCGGATGGGGCGGCTCCAAGGTTACGCTAACGGCTATGAATAGCCCCATCCTGATCGCCTGCGCCCACGGCACGTCCAGCACGCTCGGAGCCGCGGAGGTCAACGCGCTCCGGGACGGCATCGCCGCGCTCCGGCCCGGGCTGGACGTGCGCGAGGCCTACGTCGACGTGCAGGACCCGGACCTGCCGGCCGTCGTGGCGGGGCTCCCGGCGGGGGAGACCGCCGTCGTGGTTCCGTTGCTGCTGAGCGTCGGGTACCACGTCAAAGTGGACATCGCCCGGGCCGTGAAGAGCAGGCCGGACACAGTTGCCGCCGCGCCGCTGGGGCCGGACCCGCGGCTCGCGGCGCTGCTGGACCAGCGACTGCGCGAGGCCGGCGTAACGGACAACGACGCCGTGATCCTCGCCGCCGCCGGGTCCTCCGACCCAAGTGCCTCGGGCAGCGTCGAGGAACTTGCMGGGCAGCTGCGCTCCCTGCGGTCCAACCGGATCGTGGCCGCGTACGGCGCGTCCGCCAAGCCCTCGGTGCCCGAAGCCGTGGCCATGCTCCGCGAGGAGGCCGCCGGGGGTGCCGGCGCAGGGGAATCGGCCGGGGGAGTGGACCTTGGCGGCCGGGTTGTCATCGCCTCCTATCTCCTGGCGCCCGGCTTCTTCCACGACCAGCTGGCCAAGGCCGGCGCGGACCTTGTGACAGCGCCGCTCCTGCCCTCGCCGGTCCTCGCCAGCATCGCCCTGGAACGCTACGACGCCGCGCTGGCCGCGGCCGCCCAACATCAGGCCTGACTGTTCGGCCAGATGCACAGGAGGGCGGCTGGWTCAAGGTTTTTCGGCGGTTCGTGACGAAATGTTTCCCTAGGTGACCTCGCGTTTCTGACCCTTTGTGACGGCATTACGGCCACCCCTACAGTCGATGCATGACTGATACAGCTCTAGCCGGAGCGTCCACGGACGAGGCTGCCGCCGGCCGCACCAAGCGACCCTCCCGCCCCGCCGCAAAGCCGCACGGGCAATGGAAAGTGGACGGCACCACGCCGCTGAACGCCAACGAAACCTGGAAACAGGAAGACAACGGCCTCAACGTCCGCGAGCGTATCGAGTCCGTCTACTCCAAGCACGGCTTCGATTCCATCGACGGCACCGACCTGCACGGCCGGTTCCGCTGGTGGGGCCTCTACACCCAGCGCAAACCCGGGATCGACGGCGGCAAGACCGCCACGCTTGAGCCGCACGAGCTCGAAGACAAGTACTTCATGCTCCGCGTACGGATCGACGGCGGTGCGCTCACCACCGAGCAGCTGCGCGTCATCGGCCAGATCTCCGTGGACTTCGCCCGCGACTCGGCCGACCTCACGGACCGCCAGAACATCCAGCTGCACTGGATCCGGGTCGAAGACGTGCCCGAGATCTGGCGCCGGCTCGAGGCCGTGGGGCTGTCCACCACGGAAGCATGCGGCGAMGTCCCCCGCGTCATCCTCGGCTCCCCGGTTGCGGGGATCGCCAAGGACGAGATCATCGACCCCACGCCCCTGATCCAGGAGCTCGCGGAACGCTTCATCGGCGACCCCGAGCTCGCCAACCTGCCGCGGAAATACAAGACCGCCATCACCGGCCACCCCAGCCAGGACGTGGTCCACGAAATCAACGACTTCGGCCTGGTGGGCATGGTCCACCCCGAACTCGGCGCCGGCTACGACCTCTGGGTCGGCGGGGCCCTCTCCACCAACCCCATGCTGGCCAAGCGGCTCGGCGCGTTCGTCAAGCCCGAGGAAGCCGCAGAGGTCTGGCTCGGCGTCACCAGCATCTTCCGCGACTAYGGCTACCGCCGCATGCGCACCAAGGCGCGCCTGAAGTTCCTCATGGCCGACTGGGGCCCGGAGAAGTTCCGGCAGATCCTCGAAGACGAATACCTTGGCTTCAAGCTCTCCGACGGCCCCGCAGCGCCCAAGCCGTCCACACCCGGCGACCACATCGGCGTTCACGAACAGAAGGACGGCAAGTTCTTCATCGGCGCCACCCCGCTGGCCGGCCGGCTCTCCGGCAGCCAGCTCGTCAAGCTCGCGGACACCCTGGAAGCCCGCGGCTCGCAGCGTTTGCGCACCACCCCGCACCAGAAGCTCGTGGTCCTCGACGTGCCCAAGGACGAGGTCGAGCCCCTCGTGGCCGAGCTCGACGCCCTGGGTCTGTCCGCCCGGCCCTCCGTGTTCCGCCGCGGCACTATCGCCTGCACGGGCATCGAGTTCTGCAAGCTCGCGATCGTGGAAACCAAGGTCACGGCCGCCACGGCCGTCGCCGAGCTGGAACGCCGCCTGGCCGACCTCGCCGAGAGCAAGCAGCTGCCCCAAGCGCTGTCCCTGCACATCAACGGCTGCCCCAACTCCTGCGCCCGGATCCAGACGGCGGACATCGGCCTCAAGGGCATGATGCTGCCAACGCCCGACGGCGACCCGACCCCCGGCTTCCAGGTCCACCTCGGCGGCGGGCTGGCGTCCAACAGCCGCGAGGAGGCCGGCCTCGGCCGCACCGTCCGTGGCCTCAAGGTTTACGTTGAGGATCTCCCCGATTATGTGGAGCGCGTGRTCCGGAAGTTCGTCGCCGACMGTGCCGAGGGCCAGACCTTCGCCGAATGGGCCCACGCCGCGGAAGAGGGTGATCTCCAGTGACSAAGGCTCAGCCGCTGGCAGGCGGTGCCGCCCAGGGAGTGGCATCGGGCCTGTCGGAGCCGCGCGCTGACCTGATCGAAGATCAGCAGCGCGGCGAAGGGGCGGGGGCGGCATCGCCTGCCAACGGCCCCGTTGCACTCCGCACTCACGAGGAGCTCAAGGCCCTCGCCGAGGCCGGCGCCGCCGAGCTCGGCTGGGACGCCCCGGCCCGCGACGTCATCGCCTGGGTGGCCCRCAATTTCGAGCTGCCCGCAGTGGCCGTCGCCTGCTCAATGGCCGACGCCGTCCTGCCGGCGCTCGTCGCGGACCAGCTCCCCGGCGTCGACGTCCTCTTCCTCGAAACCGGCTACCACTTCCCGGAGACCTACGCGACCCGCGACGAGGTGGAAGCCAACCTCCGCGTCAACGTCGTGGACGTCCTGCCGGAGAACACCGTGGAGCAGCAGGACCGGCTGCTGGGCAAGGACCTCTTCGCCCGCGACGCCGCCCAGTGCTGCGCGCTGCGCAAGGTGGTGCCCCTGCGCCGCACCCTCGCCGGCTACGAGCTCTGGTTCACCGGAGTCCGCCGCGACGAGGCCCCCACCCGCACCAACACGCCGCTGATCACCTGGGACGAGGCCAACGGCCTGGTCAAGGTCAACCCGGTGGCGGCCTGGACGTTCGACCAGCTGGTGCAGTACTCCGACGACAACCTCCTTCCCGTCAACCCGCTGCTTTCACAGGGCTACCCGTCCATTGGCTGCCAGCCCTGCACCCGCAAGGTAGCGCCCGGCGATGACCCCCGCGCCGKCCGCTGGGCAGGAACCGACAAGACAGAATGCGGACTACACGTATGAGCAACTTGAGCACGACGACGGTCACTACCGCCTACACAGCAGATGCCGCCCCCGCCCCTGCGCGGGACGGCGATGCTGCAAGCAGCATCGCGTCCCGCTCCGACAGGCCCGATGCCACTCCCGGGGCGGCATCTGCTGCTCCGGCTCTGCGGTCAAGTCACCCGAGTTCTGCGGCTCCGCGCGCGGCCCGCCTGTCGTCTTTGGACACTTTGGAATCGGAAGCGATTCACATCATCCGCGAGGTCGTCGCCGAGTTCGAGAAGCCGGCGCTGCTGTTTTCCGGCGGCAAGGACTCCGTGGTCATGCTGCACCTGGCCACCAAGGCGTTCTGGCCCGGCAAGGTGCCCTTCCCGGTCCTGCACGTGGACACCGGGCACAACTTCCCCGAGGTCATCGAGTTCCGCGACCGCACGGTGGAGCGGCTGGGCCTCAAGCTCGTCGTCGGCTCCGTCCAGGAGTTCATCGACTCCGGCGAGCTGKCCGAACGGGCCGACRGCACCCGCAACCCGCTGCAGACCGTCCCGCTGCTGGATGCGATCCAGCGCAACAAGTTCGACGCCGTCTTCGGCGGCGGCCGCCGCGACGAGGACAAGGCCCGCGCCAAGGAGCGCATCCTGAGCCTGCGCGACGAGTTCGGCCAGTGGGACCCCCGCAACCAGCGCCCCGAACTGTGGAACCTGTACAACGGCCGGCACACCGTGGGCCAGCACGTCCGGGCCTTCCCGATCAGCAACTGGACCGAACTGGATGTGTGGCGCTACATCGAGCGCGARAACATCGAGCTGCCKGGCCTSTACTACGCCCACGAGCGSSAGGTCTTCGCCCGCGAYGGCATGTGGCGCGCGGTCGGCGAGGTCTCCCAGCCGCGCGACCACGAGGAAGTCATCACCAAGACCGTCCGGTACAGGACCGTCGGTGACATGTCCTGCACCGGCGCMGTGGAATCGGCCGCCGCCACCGTGCGCGACGTCGTCATTGAAGTTGCCGCCTCCACCATCACCGAACGTGGCGCCACCCGGGCCGATGACCGCATCTCCGAGGCCGCCATGGAAGACCGCAAGAAGGACGGCTATTTCTAATGAGCACGGAAACTTTCCTCGCGGGCCCGGACCTGGCGTCCGCGGCGCTGCCCACCACGCTGTTCCGTTTCGCCACTGCAGGCTCCGTCGACGACGGCAAGTCCACCCTCGTGGGCCGGCTCCTGCACGACTCCAAGGCAATCCTCGCCGACCAGCTCGACGCCGTCGCCCGCACCTCGGCGGACCGCGGATTTGGAGGTTCGGCTGGCGGGATCGACCTCGCCCTGCTGACCGACGGCCTGCGCGCGGAACGCGAGCAGGGCATCACCATCGACGTCGCCTACCGCTACTTCGCCACGGACCGCCGCAGCTTCATCCTCGCGGACTGCCCCGGGCACGTGCAGTACACCAAGAACACGGTGACCGGCGCGTCCACCGCGGACGCCGTCGTCGTGCTCATCGACGCGCGCAAGGGAGTCCTGGAGCAGACCCGCCGGCACCTGTCCGTGCTGCAGCTGCTGCGCGTGGCGCACGTGATCGTCGCCGTGAACAAGATCGACCTCGTGGAGTTCAGCGAGGACGTGTTCCKCGCGATCGAAGCCGACGTCCAGCAGGTCGGCCGCGAGCTCGGGCTTGGTTCCGACGGGGTTGCCGACCTCCTTGTTATCCCCGTTTCCGCGCTCGACGGCGACAACGTCGTCGACCGCTCGGACCGGACCCCCTGGTACGACGGGCCGGCCCTGCTGGAAGTCCTGGAGACCCTGCCGGCCGCCGACGAACTCGAAAGCCACCTGGAGAGCTTCCGCTTCCCGGTCCAGCTGGTGGTCCGGCCGCAGGGTGCGCTGGCTCCCGACGCCGTCGCCGGCGGCCTGGATCCGGAGGCGTACCGCGACTACCGTGCCTACGCAGGCCAGATCACCGAAGGCTCCGTGAAGCTAGGGGACCAGGTCAGCGTCCTGACGCCGGGCCAGGCGCCGCGCACGACCACGGTCGCCGGGATCGACTTCGCCGGCGGCGAGCTCGCCGAGGCGGCCGCACCGCAGTCCGTGGCACTGCKCCTGGCGGATGAGTTCGACGTCGCCCGCGGTGACACGATCGCGGCGGCCGGGACGGTGCGCGAAAGCAGCGCCGACGTCTACGCGGCCCTCTGCTGGCTCTCGCCCAAACCGCTCCGGGAAGGCGCCAAGGTGCTGGTCAAGCACGGCACCCGCACGGTCCAGGCCCTGGTCCGGAACGTGACGGGCAAGCTGGACCTCGCCAGCTTCCAGCTGGAACCGACCACCACGCTGGAGCTGAACGACATCGGGCACGCGCAGCTTCGGCTCGCAGCTCCGCTTCCCCTGGAGAACTACCTGCACCACCGCCGCACCGGGGCGTTCCTGGTGATCGACCCGCTCGACGGCAACACCCTCGCCGCCGGCCTGGTCAACGACCACCCCGGCGACCACGAGGACGAGCGCTACTCGATCTAGGTCATCTGTTACACGGGCGCAGCCTGTTTCCGGGCCCGCCGCCATATGCCGCGGACCCGGAAACAGGCTGGCGTCTTTTGAGGCCGAATATGACGCTGCATGAACCCGCGTGACCCCCGGTTTCCGGACCGTTGAACCGCGTTTATGACACTCCCTATGGTGAATGAATGAAGACAACGGAACGGATCCACGGCTCCCCCCGCAGGAACCTCCAGGGGCGATGTCGCCGGCGCTGACCACCTCGCCCGGCAATTCCGCACGCACCCCAGAACAGGACTTCACCCCATGTCACGCACCCCCGAAAACCCCGCGCCCGGCAAGCCGTCCGGGACGCAGCCCGGGACGCAGCCCGGCACCACCCGGATCGTTGCCGGCGAGACCGGCAAACCCAAACGCAAGCGGACTCTTGAGATCGCGCTGGCCGCGGGCCTTGTGCTTCTGATCGGCGCCGGTGCGGCCGTGGCCTCCACGCTGTCGCGCGGTCCGGAAACGGCCTCCKCGGCCGTGGCGGACGCGAGCCCGGCCACGGAGCTCAGGCTTGGCTACTTCGGCAACATCACCCACGCTCCGGCCCTGGTCGGGGWGAACAAGGGGTTCATCGCCAAGGAACTCGGCCAGACGAAGCTGACCACGCAGGTCTTCAACGCCGGCCCGGCCGCGATCGAGGCCCTGAACGCCGGCGCGATTGATGCGACCTATATCGGCCCGAACCCGGCGATCAACTCCTACGTCAAGAGCGGCGGTGCGTCGGTCAGCATCATCGCCGGCGCCGCGTCCGGCGGGGCGCAGCTGGTGGTGAAGCCCGGCATCAACACCGCGGCTGATCTGAGGGGCAAGACGCTGGCGTCCCCGCAGCTGGGTGGGACCCAGGACGTGGCGCTGCGGGCGTGGCTGGGCAAGCAGGGGTTCAAGACCTCCACGGACGGCGGCGGGGACGTTGCGATCAACCCGACCGAGAACGCCCAGACCCTGAAGTTGTTCCAGGACGGCAAGCTTGACGGTGCGTGGCTGCCGGAGCCCTGGGCGTCCCGCCTGGTGCTGCAGGCCGGTGCGAAGGTCCTGGTCGATGAGAAGGATCTGTGGGACAGGGGTGAGTTCGTCACCACGGTGCTGATCGTGAACAAGAAGTTCGCCGCGGAGCACCCGGCCACGGTGCAGGCGCTGCTGAAGGGCCATGTGGAATCCGTGGACTGGCTCAACGCAGCCCYGGCGGGCGAGAAGGCCAYGGTCCTCAATGCCGCGCTCAAGGCGGCGGCCGGCTCGGCTCTGCCGGCGGACGTGATCGACCGGTCCCTGAAGAACATTGTCTTCACCGTCGACCCGCTGGCCGGGACGTACAAGAAGCTGCTCCAGGACGGTGTCGACGCCGGCACCACCAAGCATGCCGACATCAGC
>NZ_JBFTHK010000075.1:0-20476 GCF_056394205.1 Arthrobacter sp. 10T413_2
CCGACATTGAGCACGCCGGAACTCCTCATTTTCTCCGGAAGCGACGCGGCAATGGCGTCATTCTTTTTCACGTCGATCGTGTCTGCTGTTCCGGATCCCCCTCCAGAGGGGGTTGGTTCACTGTTGTTGACACAACCGGAGAGGGACATCGCCGTAGCTATGGTGAGAACGGGAAGAAGGTATCGGATGCGCATGGTTTCCTTAGCTGTTCAAAGATCCTCTAGGCTCCCGCAACGCTGCKGAAGGGCACTACGTAACTGCTAGTTCAGGACTCATCAATTCGTGTCACCTGACGCTCTTGTTTCAAKGATTTCTCCGGAATGACGAATGTCCCGAAGAATTTCCCCGCCTCGAGCTTTCAACTCGGAAATGCTGGAAACGCCCACTAACGTCATCGTACGCCGGAGTTCATCTGCGAGGATCTCAATGATGCGCCCGACACCCGGTGAGCCGGCCGCCACCAATCCGTAAAGGTAGGCCCTGCCGATMGCACAGGCATCGGCTCCGAGTGCCAACGMCTTGAGGATGTCGTTCCCCCGGCGGATGCCCGAGTCCACATAGATCTCGATCGAATCGCCCACCCGCTGCCGCGATTCCTGGAGGACATCCATGGGGCTCAACATGTGGTCGAGCTGGCGTCCGCCATGATTGCTCAGTTGGACGGCGTCCAGGCCAATACGGGAGGCCTTCGCCACGTCGGCCGGGTTGACGCAGCCTTTGAGCACGATCTTGCCGTGCCACGCCTGCCGCAAGGCTTCCAGTTCCGTCCATCCGCTGGTCGCATCCGAGTGGCCAAGGATGTCCTGCCACATGGACGGGGTAACCACAGAGGTGGCCGCGGCACTGCGCGGATCCAGATTGGGAAAACTGATTCCGTCCGACTTCAGGAAGTTGATCCACCAGGACGGACGTCGGGCGATGTCCGCAATGGTTGACAGCGTCAGTGCGGGAGGTGCGGTGAAGCCGTTGTGCAGGTCCCGCTCCCTGGATCCCAGCGCCCGCGTATCGACGCCGACAATCAGGGTGGTGAACCCTGCGGCGTCGCAGCGCGCCAGTTTGTCCTGCATCGCCTGGGCGTCGGAGGTGAGCCCGAAGTTGAACCAGCGGTCAAGGGACGGGTGGCGCTCTGCGATCGTTTCCATGGCCACTGTGCTCAACCCTGCCAGTCCGTAGGGGATGCGGGCCCGGTCCGCGGCCGCCGCGACGGCCAGCTCTCCCTCTGGGTGGAACAGCCGGGTGGCCCCGGTGGGGGTCAAAGTGAGCGGCAGGGCACTGGCTTTTCCGAGCAGGGTCGTCGTCGTGTCGGGTCCGGACACCGGGCCCCAACTGGGCATCAGTGCCCAGGCGTCGAAGACGGCGCGGTTGCGGCGGAGCGTCACCTCGTCTTCAGATCCGCCGTCAAGGTAGTCGAAGATCCCTGCCGGCAAGACCTTCTTTGCCCATTTCCGGTATTCCTCGACGTTGTAGGCGCCAGCCAGAACACGCCGTTGGCGGGACAATACGGGAGCCTTCACCTGGATAAGCTGCCTGGCGTCGCTGAATTTCAATGAGGGCCTCCCGTTTACGTGCTTGCGTTATCGTTCGGCCTGCGGGGMCGAGGACGCGGACGCCGTAGACCCTGCGCCCGGGTGCCCCCACGCCAACTCACGGAGCCGGACCAGGTCCAGCGCCGGCTGGGCGGGCGGAACGCCGGGACGTTTMCGCGGGACCAGGACCCGCAGGGCACCGGGTTCGATGCTGCACCGCACGGGCGTGCTCATCTGCAGGGCCTCGCCGTCCACGCCGACGGGGATGGCGGGCACGTCTGCGTCAACCACCACCTCGGCCGCGGCGCGTTGAATCAGTCCGTGCTTGGTCGCGCGGCGCAAGAGACCCACCGCTTCACGGGTGGTCGCGGCGGAAATCGTCACCGCGCCGAGCACGCCGCGGTCCAGCCGGGTCCGCCGGCCCAGGCCCGCGAGGTCGTTGCTGCCGTAGGGGCCGTTGCTCACCAGCACCGCCTGCGGTCCGTCCACCGTCACGCCGTCCATCTGGGCCCGCAGCCGCGTGCCCTTGTCCCCCTTGATCAGGTCCGGAAGCATCTGCAGGACGGTGCCGGCTTTGTCTTCGCGGTACTCCGGGCTCTGCACCACCTCCGCGTACACGCCGAAGGAGGCGTTATTGACGAAGGTGCGGCCGTTGATCTTGCCGAGGTCTACGTTTAGCTCCACTCCGTCGCGAAGAGCATCCAGGCAGCCGGTCGGATCCTCCCGGTCCAGCCCGAGATCGAGGGCGAAGTGGTTGCGGGTACCGGCGCTGATCACCAGGAATGGAAGGTTGTGCTCGGCCGCAATGCCGGCCACGAGCGCCTGGGTTCCGTCACCACCGGCGACGCCGAGCAGATCGGCCCCGCGCTCCACCGCCTGCCGGGCCAGCGCATCGACATCCACCGGGCCCGGGCCCTCGAGGAGCGCCACCTCGGCGCCGAGTTCCTCTGCCTTCCGTTGGAGGTCGAACTTCACTACCTTGCCCCCGCCGGAACGCGGATTCATCACCAGGAAGGCATGCCGCCAGGTGGGAGCGGGGTACTCGGGCATCTTTGAGCCTTCCCTGCTCTCCCGGAGGGCCGCGCGGGCACACACCAAACCAATGAACACGAGCCCGACCGTGACCATGACCTCCCATAGGAGGCCGGCTTGAATGAACAGAACCAACACAACCAGCGGGGCAAGCACCGCCAGCCCCAGCGCGCACCAGCGCAGGACCCCGCGGCTAATGAGGAACCAGTAGATCCCGGCCACGGTCACCACGAGGCCGCCGGCACCCGTCAGGAGCAGGGCGATAGTGCCAGCCAAACCMGCAGCCGCCAACGGGACGAGCGCCGCGCAGACGACCGCGAGGTAAGCGGCCCTCGCCCACCACCGTCGGGTCTGTGGGACATCGTCGAAAGGGATGACAGTCATATCCTGCTCCTTGCGGTAATCCGGCCTCTCGTCGATCGACCGGTCTCGCCGCCTGCGGCTGTGCCGTCAGGTATTGATTTTGGCCACGGTCATCAGGATCGCCGAGTCCTCTTCCGCTTCCAAGCTGTGCAGCCCGTCGGGCACGATCAGCAGATCGCCGGTCTTGCCCTGCCAGGATTCGTTGCCAGCCCGAAGCCGGACACAGCCGCGGAGCACAAACACGGTCGCTTCGCCGGGGTTCTGATGCTCGCTCAACTGCGTCCCCGCCCTGAATGCCATGACGGTCTGGCGGAGGACTTTTTCATGTCCGCCAAACGCAGTATCTGCCGCACGTCCGCTGGGGGCCGCCACCGCAGCCGCAATCTGCTGCCGGGCAAGGGCATCGAGCGATATCTTCTGCATGGGGCCCACCCTACTCAGAAAGAGGTTMCCTGCCGAGGGCCTTTTGCCCCGTACAGCCCGGACGCGCCCAGCCATCAGCGCCTCGCACGTTTCGTAACTCTCGCGGCAGGTCCTACCCTGAAATCAACGGCCCGCACCATGGCCGCCCCGCCTMACCGCCAACTGTTGCAACGGAGCTGCAATCATGACCGAGGCTGTCGCTTCGAGCGCGGATCCGCCGGTACCGGACGCCCCGGCGCCCCCGGTTCCAGCGCTCCCGGCGCCCCAGCTTGCCGTGCCCCAGCTTGCAGTGAACGACGACGCGGACCTCCGCCACCTCGCGGGCGTCACCTTTGGTCTGGCGCACCTCCGCGAGGGCCAGCTCACCGGGATGCGCGCCCTCGCCACCGGCCGGGACGTCCTCGCCGTCATGCCCACCGGCTACGGGAAGTCGGCCATCTACCAGGTCCCCGCCCTCCTGCTGCACCGCCGGCAGCAGCGGCCCACCGTCGTCGTGTCCCCGCTGATTTCCCTGCAGGAGGACCAGCTGGACGGGTTGCGGGACGCAGCKGGACCGGCCGTCGCCGTCGCGGTCAACTCCTCCCACAGCGCCGCGGAGCAGGAGCACGCCTGGCAGGCGGTGGAAACCCGCGAGGCTGCGTTCCTCTTTCTCGCCCCGGAACAGCTCGCCAAGACCAGCACAGTGGAGCGGATCGCGGCGCTCAACATCGCTCTGTTGGTGGTGGACGAGGCCCATTGCGTCTCCTCCTGGGGCCACGATTTCCGGCCGGATTACCTCCGGCTCGGCGAGATCCGCGAGCGCCTCGGCAACCCGACCACCGCGGCCCTGACGGCCACTGCCTCTCCCCCGGTGCGCGAGGAGATCCTGGCCCGCCTCGGCATGACCGGCCCGCTGGTCCTAGTCCACGGCTTCGACCGGCCCAACATCCGTCTGGAGGTGCACCGCCACCATGAGGACCAGGAGAAGCGCCTCGCCGTCGTCAGCCAGGTCACCGAACTCGTCACCCGGCACGCCGCCGAAGTCCTCCTAGAAGGCGTCCCTGGTCCGGTCCCCGCGAAGCCCGGACGCGGGCCCGGGCTGGTGTACGCCGCCAAGCGGAAGGACACCGAGAAGTACGTCGCAAGGCTGGCCCGGAACGGCCTCCGCGCCGCCGCCTACCACGCAGGCCGCACCTCGTCCGAGCGGGAGCTCGTCCACGAGCAGTTCCTCGACGGCCGCCTKGACGTGGTGGTGGCGACGACCGCCTTCKGCATGGGGATCGACAAGCCGGACGTCCGTTTMGTCATCCACGCCGACATCCCCGAGTCGCTGGACAGCTACTACCAGCAGATCGGCCGCGCCGGACGGGACGGGCAGCCCGCCGTCGCAGTGCTGCACTACCGCTCCGAGGACCTCGGCCTGCGGCGCTACTTCGCCACCCACACCCCGGACCAGGCCTCGCTGCTGGCGGTCCTCACCGCGCTGCGGGAGGCGGGCCGCCCGCTCCAGCCACAGACGCTGGCCGAGTGGACAGGCTTCCCCKCCCGGCGGATTACCGGCCTGCTGAACCAATTGCAGGACACCGGCGCCGTCACAGCACACCACGACGGCGTCCGGCTGGAGGTGGCGTATGACCCTGCGGCGGAGCCCGCCTGCGTGGTGGAACGCKCCGTCGAACTCGCCGCAGCCCGCGAGCGCGTGGACAAGTCCCGCATCGCGATGATCCGCAGCTATGCCGAAACGCACCGCTGCCGCCGCCAGTTCCTGCTCGGCTACTTCGGCGAGGACCTGCCCGAACCTTGCGGGAACTGCGACACCTGCACTGAAGGGACCGCGCTGCTCTTGGAGCACAACGGCGGGCACGCCGGCGGGGCCGCCGCCGGTGTTTCAGCAGTMGGTGTTTCCGCCGCAGGCATTTCCGCCACCGGCGCTGAGGCCTTCCCGCTGAACTCCCGCGTGGAGCATGCCCTCTGGGGTCCAGGCCTGGTGATGGGGCACGACGGCGACCTCATCACGGTGCTGTTCGACCGCGAGGGCTACCGGACGCTATCCCGCAAAGCCGTCCTGGGCCACGGGTTGCTGACGCTCAGTACACCACCCGGAAACTAGTGAACGCCCCCGTCGCCGCCKAGACGGACTCCTGGACGTCCTCCACCCGGCCGGGTGCCTCCGACGAGCGCAGCCAGCGCCGCAACTCCAGCACCACAGGCTGCGGCCCCTCCGCCACTATGCCCACGGAGCCGTCGTCGTTGTTCCTGACAGTGCCGGTCAGGCCGAGGTCCTCGGCCTTCCGCACGGTCCAGTACCGGAAGCCGACCGCCTGGACCACGCCGGTCACCCGCGCGTTCAGCCGCACGGGCTCCCCGGAATCCGGCGGAAACTGCGCAGGGTGCTTGTCAGTCATGCTCCCAATGTAGCGCCCGGCACGGACCGGGCTTTGGTCCTGCGGGTTTGGTATTGCAAGGTTCCGTCCTACAGCTTGGCCTCACGGATTTGGTCTCCCCACCAGACACTAAGGGACCTTAGCCTCTTTTCCCGCAGATACAGCCCGCGAAAGGCTGGCCATCGGCACTGCGGAAGCTTGTCGAAGACCCGGCAACACCACAAGGAAGTGCTCTTACCCTCCCCGGCAGCAACAACTGCCCGAAAGGACAAGACGATGGCTGGACAATTCGAAATCTTCACCGACGCGGAATCCAACGTCCGGTTCCGGCTCCTCGCCGGCGACGGGACCGTGTTGGCCATTTCCCGGGCATTTGAGGACAAACGCCAGGCGGCGAACGGCATCATGGCCGTGCGCGAGTGCGCAGGTACCGGGCTGATCAGCGAGATCCGAAGCACCCCGTGGGGCGGGCAACCCAGCAGCAAGAACTCCTCATCGAAGCCGGCAAGCCGTCGCCGACGGCATCTGCCCGCTGTATAGTGCACGAGCCACGTCTGAGCCGGCTGCTATGTCGCGGCCGGCACCGGTMGTGTCCGGCAGTGTCGTCCGGTCGACGTCCGACTATTGCGCCGGCCCCGACGCCGGTTCGCTCACCGCACCCTTTGCAGGACGCAGCGACGTGATCATTTTCCGGACGTCCTGGTACTCCGCCGTGGTGGCGTAGAGTTTCGCCTTCTCCAGATACGGCAGCCCGGGGTCTCCCGGCGTCGTGTTGTTCGCCGGGTTGTAGGCCTGGCCGAATAGCGCGCCGCTGGGCGGCCAGAGGAAGAGCTGGAACATCGGGCACGCCGTGGGCCCCGTCTCCGGCGGCATCATGGTGATTCCGTAGGCGGCGAGGGTGGACGCAGAACTTTCGGCCGCACCGAAATCACCGCGTGCTTCGAAGACGTAGCGTGGCCCGTTCTGGTCGGCCGAGCCGGGTTCGGTGAGTGCCTGCATCGGCTCCGAATCGATCAGCAGGTAGGGCTGCTGATCGCCACATTCGGCGCCCGTGACGATGTTGGTGCGCAGCGCGGCCATCTGCTTCCCGGCGGAGTTCACAACATCCACGAATTCGCCTCCCAGCGGCGCCTGCCCGGCGGGATCCTTGACGGACCAGGTGGCCGGATAGTCGAAACTCAGCGTCCMGTCCGACGTCGTGAATGTCTTCCAGTCCGACGACGGCGGCCCCAACGCCGTCGCTGAGCCGTCCGGCGGTGCGGTTCCCGGCGATGTTCCCGATCCTGTTCCCGGAGAGCTTCCCGGCGTTGCCGATGAAGCGCCCGGCGACGCGGTCCCGGACGCTGTTCCCTGTTCAGTTGCCTGTGAATTTCCAAGGGAGTTTCCGGGCGTCGCGGTGTCCGACGTCGGGCCTGCCGTCGTCGCAGCKCCGGAAGGCGCCGGCGGCCCAGCGGGCGAACCGCAGCCGACGAGCAACAGGGCCGCGACCGTCAGCGCGGACAGTACAGGAGCGGGAACCGCTGCCGGAGCCGCTGCAGAACCGGCGGAAGACGCTGCCRCCCGTCCCTTCATCCCCATTGCCACGAGCCCGGCCGCCTCTACTGCCCCGCCGGCCGCAGCGAGGTGATCATTCTCTTGACGTTCTGGTATTCGGCGGTGTTCATGTACGCCTCCGGAGTGTCCACATTGGGMTCGTTGCCGGGGGTGGTGTCGAAGGGGTTGTAGACGCCGCCGAACGATGCTCCGCCGGGGGGCCAGGTGAAGTAGTGGAAGATCGGGCAGGCATCGGGGCCGGCCGGTTTGGGTGCCGAGCTGAGGCCGTACGCCATGACGTTGGCCTTCGTGGGGTCCTTCTCGGCCGGATAGAGCCGCAGCTCAAAGATGAAGTGCGGAGTGACCCCCTGCTGGGCCAGGGCGGGCACGGGAACGAAGTCGAGCACGGAGTACGGGATCCTTGGTGTGCACTCGGCGCTGGTGGCCACATTCGTCCGCAGCGTGGCCAGCGACTTGCCGCCCGGGTTGAGGACCTCGAKGAATACCCCGCCGGGAGTGGCCTCGGCGCCACGGTCCTTGATGGTCCACTCGGCCGGGTGGTCGAACTGCAACTTCCCGTCCGGCGTCTTGAGGGTCTGCCAGTTCSCCGCCGTCGGCGCGGGCGTTTCCGGTGCCGACGACGGCTCAGTCGGCGCGGTATCGCCGKCGCCGCTGCTGGCGGGCGCGGAGGTCAAAGGCGGCACGGTCGGCATGGTTGGCGACGTCGAACCAGAACCGGAGGGCGAACTGCATGCGCCGAGCAGCGCCGCAACCAAGACGCCAGCCGCTGCCGCCGTGCCGAGTGCCGAAAGTCGACGCATGTCACCCTCCCCCTGGGATTCAAGTGGTTCGACCATTCTCGATCGCCGGGCGGCAGAAACCAGAGCCGAAAGTCCCGCGGCGGCCACGCCGTTCCACGCCGCAGCGGCCACAGAACCGGGCCCGGTGCGGCCGTGGCGCCKCCGAATGAAATCGAGTGACGCGGCATGGCGCCACCACCCGCAGCGGCGTGACGGGACGCACGTTGACATTCTGCCGATTTCAGTTGGCCACGGAAGCTTGCTAGAGCTTAAGTAATGCAAGAGTTCCTGACACAAGCAATGCCGTTCCTGGCCATGGCCCTCGCCGTGGTTKCCGGACTCGTCCTGTCCTGGCTGGTGCGCAAGATTGTGCTCCGGCTCAACCGCAGCAAACCCGAGCTACGCGAGACCTCCCGCGTGGCCCGGCTGCCGCTGCGCTTTTCCCTGTGCCTGATCGCCGTGCGGATCGCGCTGGCCATTTCCACCGGGGACCTCGAATGGCGCCACGCCCTGGACCATCTGCTGCTCATTGCGCTCATCGCGTCCCTGGCGTGGCTGGCCATTGCCATGCTGCTGATCGTCGAGGCGATGGTCCTGACCCGGTACCGGGTGGATGTCGCGGACAACCGCCGCGCCCGCCGGCTGCGCACCCAGGTGATCCTGGCCCGGCGGATCGGCGTCGCCCTGATCGTGGTGGTGGCCCTAGGCAGCATGATGCTGACGTTCCCCGCGATCCAAGCTCTGGGTGCCGGGCTGTTGGCCTCCGCGGGCGTGATCTCGATCGTCGCTGGCCTCGCCGCGCAGACCTCGCTGGTTAACGTCTTCGCCGGCATCCAACTCGCCTTCACGGACGCGATCCGGGTCGACGACGTTGTGGTGGTCCAGAAGGAATGGGGCCGGATCGAGGAAATCACCCTGACCTACGTGGTGGTCCACATCTGGGACGACCGCCGCCTGATCCTGCCCTCGACCTACTTCACCACCACCCCGTTCGAGAACTGGACCCGGCGGCAGTCCGAAGTCATGGGCACCGTGGAGTTCGACCTCGACTGGCGCGCACCGGTCGAAGCGATGCGCGCCGAACTCAAGAAGGTCCTGGCCGATACCCCGCTGTGGGACAAGCGCGTGGGCATCCTGCAGATCACCGACGCCACCGCCGGCTTCGTCCGGGTGCGCATCCTGGTCAGCGCCGCGGACAGCGCTTCCCTCTTCGACCTCCGCTGCCTGATCCGTGAGGAACTCGTGCTCTTCCTGCAKCAGGACCACCCGACGGCGCTCCCCCACGTGCGCCTCGAACGGCTGCCTTCGGCMGCCACCGCTTCCATTGCTTCCGACGCCTMCGACGCCGGGACGGGTCCCCAGCGCCTGGGCACTGTCTCCGCCGCGGACGAGCACCACCGGCACCCGGACCCCCACGACTCCCAGCTGTTCACCGGGTCCATCGAGGCGATCCAGCGCTCCAAGGCCTTCTCCGGTCCCGGCGAGGATGTCTTCGAGGACCGCGACAACGCCATCGCCTCGCAGAACTAACCCCGGCCCCGGCCGCAATACTGGCAAGGTCTTCCCTGCCCCCGTCAACTGATCAATAATCAGACGTTGGCGGGGGCAGCAACAGCGCTCTCCCGCATCGCCTGCCGGACCAGCTGAGGAGTCCCATGACGGTTGAACAAGCCCCCGCGGAAGCACCTAAGGCGACGTCAAGCGACTGGTTCCAACGCGCCGTCGTCTATCAGATCTATCCGCGCAGCTTCGCCGACTCCAACGGCGATGGCATCGGCGACCTCCGCGGCATCATCAGCAAACTGGACTACCTGAAGCGCCTGGGGGTCGACGTCGTCTGGCTGTCCCCGATCTATACCTCGCCGCAGGACGACAACGGCTACGACATCAGCGACTACCGCAATGTCGATCCGCTTTTCGGCACGCTGGAGGAGCTCCGGGAACTGACCGACGGGCTGCACGCGCGGGGCATGAAGCTGGTGATGGACCTCGTKGTCAACCACACCTCGGACGAACACCCCTGGTTTGTGGAATCCCGCTCCTCGAAGGACAACCCGAAACGGGACTGGTACTGGTGGCGGCCGCCGCGCGTGGAGACCGGTGCCGAGGCTGGCTCCGTACCGGGCACGGGCTCGGAGCCGAACAACTGGGGCTCGGCGTTCTCCGGGCCCGCATGGGAGTTCGATCAGGCCACCGGGGAGTACTACCTCCACATCTTTTCGAAGAAGCAGCCGGACCTGAATTGGGAGAACCCCGAAGTCCGTGCGGCGGTCTACGAGATGATGAACTGGTGGCTGGACCGGGGCGTGGACGGCTTCCGGATGGACGTCATCAACTTCATCTCCAAGGACACTTCTCTCCCGGACGGCCCCCGCGGCGACGGCAAACTCTACGGMGACGGCACCCCGTTCTACATCGACGGCCCCCGCATGCACGAGTTTCTGCAGGAGATGCACCGGGAAGTCTTCGCCGGCCGCACCGGAGAACTCCTCACCGTCGGCGAGATGCCCGGCGTGACGGTGGAGGAAGCCGTCCTGTTCACAGACCCGGCCCGGGCCGAGGTGGACATGGTGTTCCAGTTCGAGCACGTGGCGCTGGATCAGGAAGAGGGCGACAAGTGGCGGCCCAAGAAACTCCTGMTCACCGAGCTGAAGCAGACCCTGGGACGCTGGMAGGACGGCCTGGCCGAGCGCGGCTGGAACAGCCTGTACTGGGGCAACCACGACCAGGCCCGGGCCGTGTCCCGCTTCGGCGACGACGGCACGTACCGTGAGCTGTCCGCCACGATGCTGGCCGGCATCCTGCACCTGCACCGCGGCACGCCCTATGTCTACCAGGGCGAGGAACTCGGCATGACCAACATGACCTTCGGTGCGATCAGCGACTACCGCGACATCKAGGTCCTCAACCACCACCGCGAGGCCACCAGTCACCTCGGCCACACCGACGCCGAGGTCCTCGCCGCCCTCGCGCCCCTCAACCGGGACAACGCGCGGACCCCGGTCCAGTGGGACGCCTCCCGGCACGCGGGCTTCACGACCGGGGCTCCCTGGATCGCGGTGAATCCGAACGCCAACCACATCAACGCCGCCGCCCAGGTGGACGACCCGGACTCGGTCTTCAGCTTCTACCGCAAGGTGATAGCGCTGCGGCATGCTGAGCGGGTGGTCTCGCACGGGACCTTCACGATGCTMCTGCCKGATGACCCCCAAGTCTACGCCTTCGTCCGGTCGCTGCCGGATACCACGTTCCTGGTGCTCGGCAACTTTTCCGGTCAGGACCAGGAGGTAACGCTCGACGACGCGGTTGTTGATGYTCCAGCTGTTTCGGACGGCACGGAACTGGTCCTGGGAAACTACCCTGCAGATGCCGCGGTGCCMCTACTGCATCTCCGGCCCTGGGAGCTGAAAGTCCTACGCGCCGGAGCAGCACGGCCGGCTCGATAGACCCCGGACCGGAAGTCCGGCGCAACACACACCATCCACAAAGAGTGAGGGAGCCCGACATGACAATTCCTCCGACACCAGAACCCGATCCGTTTCCGCCGGAACCGGGGCCCACGACGCCGCCGCMGGAGCCCGGGGATCCATTCCCGCCCGAACCCGGTCCGATCACGCCCCCGCCGGTTCCTGGGCCCGAGCCGGGGCCCGAGCCGATGCCAGGACCGGCGCCCACGCCGTCTCCAGCACCGGGTCCGTTCCCGACGCCCAATCCCCTCCCGATTCCGGATCCAGGCCCGATGCCGCCGCGGCCGGACCCAACCCGGTTCTGATGGGCATCACCCGGCTCTAGCGTCAATCCTCGGGCTGGCTCACCCGGCAATCCCGTGCAGGAAGTTTCGCACTTCCCTGTTGAAGACGTCCGGCGCCTCGACGGCCGCCATGTGCCCGACGTCGGGAATCGTCACGAGAGTCGAGCCCGGGATCCGCTGATGMATCTCGCGGGCCACCCTCAGCGGCGAGCGGACGTCCTCCGTGCCGTACAGCAGCAGCGTGGGCACCGCGATGGTCGGCAGGACATCGCGATAGTCGGCGTGTGCGTTCGCGTTTAGGAGTGCCCGCATGCCGCTGGGATGGAAGTCGGCCATGATGGCGCTGACTTCTTGCACCACCGCGGGATCGGCACGGTCGGTGAACAACGTKGGCAGCCACACGGGGATGAATTGTTCCGGCGGCTGCTCAAGTTCGGCCAGCACCTGCGCGTAGCGGCGTTCGACTTCCTCGGGCGGCAGGGATCCCGCCCAGCCCGCGTAGGCCGAGACCAGCAGCAGCGACGCCGGGACTGACGGGTAAGTCCGGTACAGCTCCAGGGCAATGCCGGAGCCCATGGACAGTCCGAGGACGTGCGGCCTGCCGGGCACTGCTTCGCGCAGAAATCCGGCCAGGGCGTCGCCCAAGTCCTTTCCAGTGAAGTCCGGTGGCGGATCGTCGGAGCGCCCGCACCCGGGTGCGTCCCAGGCAAAAACCGTGAATTCATCCGAGAGCGCGTCGAGCTGCCGCCGCCAGATCCGGCTGTCTTCGTAAGCACCGTGCAACAGGACCAGCGGCGCCCCCTGGCCCGCACGCTGGTACCGGATCCTCAGACCCGCAATTTCAACCGTGTCCACGAGGCAATGCTAGGCCGGTCCGGGGTCCCCCGGCAGGCTCAGGATGCGCAATTCCGCCCGCGACGCGCAAATGACCCTGCGATGCCGGAATTCAGGCATCGCAGGGTCATTTGCGCGTCGGCAGAACGCTGGGGGCTGGGCCTACGGCAGGACGACGTCCCGGGTGCGGTGGTCGTACTGAATGACCAGGACGCCGCCGTCGTGGTGGACCTCGTGGTTGGGGCCGTCGAAGGTGCCGAACGCGCCGTAGTTTTCGTCCCACGAGCGGTTCAGGGCGATCTTGAAGGTGTAGAAGCCGGCGGGAATGTCCGCGGCGATCTTCCACAGCTGGTCTACCAGGTCCAGTTCCATCTGGACTTCGTCATACTGCGGCGCCCAGTTGGCCGGTGCGCCCAGCAGGATGTTGAAGTCGCCGGCAACCGCGACGGCTTCCGGCTGTTCAATGGTTTCGGTGCTGACGGCCGGTGCTTCCGCCGCCGGAGCTGCYGAAACGGCCGTCGGGGCTTCTGCCGCAGGGGCCTTGGCAGCGGGCTTGCGCTTCCGCACCGCCTTGGCGACGGGCGCAACGGCCTCCTCGACGAGCTTCGCAGCCTTGTCAGCTACCCTGCCGGCTGTCGACGGCGCCTTCTCGGCCTTCGCTGCGGTCTTTGCTGTGGCCTTCGCAGCAGTCTTGGCKGGAGTCTTCGCCGCGGGCCTTTCTGCCGGCGCAGACGGCAGCGGGGTGCCGGCCGGAACCGGCGTACCGGCATCGAGCGCTTCGGCGAAGGCGCCGGGCTCGGCGAAAGCAACCGTGGCGCGCTGGCCRTCGTCGGTGATGGACCAGCCGGAGCGGCCCTTGACCAGCCAGCCGGCCTTGACCAGCTTGGCCGTGGCAGAGGTCAGCGTCTTGTGGCCGCGGGGAATCCCGCCGCTCAGCAGTTCACGTTCGTGGTCATTGAGGGGCACCCGCACGATGGCCTCGCTCAGGACGGMTCCGGCATTTAGCTTTTCGCMGGTCCATACCTCCTCTGCCAGGACATCCAGCACGGCCTTAAGCCGAAGGTTGGTGTTTTCCGCGGTGTTCGCGCCCATGGGTCTCCTTTAGAAGCAATTGATCCACCTGCATTTTGCCAAGGAAACGTTGGTTTTTGCGAGCGGGATCTGTTAACTCTATGTGTCGTGACCCACTATGACAGCGCCGACCGGGGCGCGCGGGGCATCGACTCACCAGTACCCGTGAGTAGCAAAGCAATGCGGGGTCAGCCCCCGGTCAGTCCTCCGTGCTCCACGTAGCCCCGGTCAGAGCCACGTAAGCCGCCACCGCAGCGTCGAGGGTGGGGTAGAAATGGTGTGGATCTATTTMCTGTTTGAGCCCGTAGAGTTCGATCTTCTCCTTGACCCGGTGTTTGAGCTCGGCAAACACCAGGGATGTGCCCTGCGCATCCAGTTCGCGGTCCAGCTCGATCAGCACGTCCGCGGCGGTGGTGTCCACGTCCGTGATCGGTTCGGCCGCGAGCAGGATCCACCGCGGCTTGGGTTCGGTCCGGGCCAACTGACGGATGTTGTCGCGGAATGGTTTGACGTTGGCGAAGAACACCGGTGCGTCCCAGCGGTAGATCACCAGGCCGGGCAGATGCTTCGCGTCGGGGTGGAAGTTCACATCGTGAAACCCCTCGTATCCCGGCACCCGCCCTATCACCGTCTCGTAGGGCCACCATGCCCGGCGKAAGATGTTGAGAATGGACAGCCCGACGGCGATGCCGATGCCGGGCAGCACACCCAGGAACGCAACCCCGAGGAAGGCTGCGAGCGACAAGCTGACCTCGGCCTTGCTCTGGCGCCACAGACGCACGGTCCCGGGGATGTCGGCCAGAGAGACAGATGCGGTGATCACCACGGCCGCGAGAGCGGGCTGCGGCAGGTTGCGGAACAGCCCGGGAAGCAKGACGAGCATGAGGAGCACCAGCACGGCGCCCGTTACACCCGTGAGCTGGGTCTTAGAGYCGGAACGTTCGGCGACGGCGGTCCGGGAGCCGCTCGTGCTCACCGGAAAGCCCTGGAAGAAGCCCGCGGCGAGGTTCGCGGCACCGATGCCGATCATCTCCTGGTTGCCATGTACCTCTTGGCCTGAGCGTGCCGCGAACGCCGACGAATTCGAGATCGTGTCCGTCAGGGACACGAGCGCGATGCCCAGTGCTCCGGCGAACATCAGTCCGATATCCGAGAGCTCCACGCGGGGAATGGTGAACGGCGGGAAGCCTCGCGGGAGTTCCCCGACAAGGGAGACGCCCCGGCTCGCCAGATCGAAGATGGTGGTCGCCACAATGGCGAGGACCACCATGACGAGCACGGCCGGGACCTTGGGCAGCCACTGCTGCAGGGCAAGTATCAGCACGATCCCGGCGATGCCGACTGCAGCGGCCGCGACCACTGTCTCGCCGTTGGCCACGCCCTGAACAAAGCCGACCAAGTCACCGACGAAGGTATCGCTGTMCACTTTGAAACCGAAGAGCTTCGGGAGCTGGCCCACCAGGATGGTGAGGGCGAGGCCGTTCATGTAGCCGATCATGGTGGGTTTGGAGATGAGGTCGGCAATGAAGCCGAACTTGGCCACTGACGCCAGGACCATGATGAGGCCGACCATGAGCGCGAGCATCGACGCGAGCGCCACCGCCTTCTGCGGGTCCCCGTCGGAGGCGATGAGCGGCAGGACCGTCGCGGCAATCATCGGACCGAGCGCAGAGTCAGGTCCCAGCACCAKGATGCGGGACGGGCCGAAGACCGCATAGGCGAGCAGGCAGAGGATGGTGGTGTACAGCCCGGTAATCGTAGGCAATCCTGCCAGCTCCGCATAGGCCATGCCTTGGGGAACGAGCAACGTCGCCAGGACGACTCCGGCGATGATGTCCTTGCCGAACCAGTCCTTCTGGTACGTGGCGGGGACGTCGAGTCCAGGCATCACCCCGCGCAGCCATCCGACGCGCCGCTGTCCAGTCTTCGTCATACGTGCACTCTGCCGTTCGGCGCCGCCCGGCGCATCCTCCGGCGAGGGTGAACCGGGCCGGCCACTGTTCCGTTGTGCCGCTCGCCCGATGGGCCTAGAGTGGCGGTCTGCCCCCTGCGCGCCGTCCGGCCGCCCTGTCAGATGCCCGATCGGTGCCGGATCCGGTGCCGGAGGCCGCCCCCGCCGTTCTTTTTGAGGAGATTTCCATGGAAACCCGCACGCTCGGTTCGCTMACCGTCTCAGCCCTGGGTTTGGGCTGCATGGGCATGAGCGAGTTCTACGGCCACGGCGACGACAACGAGTCCATCGCCACCATCCAGGCCTTCCTCGACGCYGGCGGAAGCCTGCTCGACACCKCGGACATGTACGGCCCCTTCACGAACGAGACGCTCGTCGGCCGGGCCATCGCCGGCCGACGGGACGAAGTCGTCCTGGCCACCAAATTCGGCAACSAACGCYGGGCCGACGGATCCTGGGTGGGCATTAACGGCTCCCCCGATTACGTGCGCGCCGCCTGCGACGCAAGCCTCCAGCGCCTGGGCGTGGACCACATCGATCTGTATTACCAGCACCGGGTGGACAAGACCGTCCCCATCGAGGACACCGTCGGAGCCATGGCCGAGCTGGTGCAGGCCGGCAAGGTCCGGCACCTTGGCCTGTCCGAGGCCAGCGCCGACACCGTCCGCCGGGCCCATGCGGTGCACCCCATCACCGCCCTGCAGACCGAATACTCACTCTGGGAACGCGAGCCGGAGACGAAGGTCTTCCCGGTCCTCGCCGAGCTGGGCATCGGCTTTGTCCCCTACAGCCCGCTGGGCCGGGGCTTCCTGAGCGGACAATTCCGCAGCCCCGATGACTTTGCGGCCGACGATTTCCGCCGGCACTCCCCGCGTTTCCAGGGCGAGAACTTTGCCCGGAACCTGCAGCTGGTGGACCGGGTCAAGGAACTGGCCGACGCGAAGGGCTGCACCCCGGCGCAACTGGCGCTGGCCTGGTTGCTGGCCCAGGGCGCGCACATCGTTCCGATCCCGGGCACCAAGAAGCGCGACCGCCTGCGGGAGAACCTGGGGGCCGTCGACGTCGAACTCTCCGCCGAAGACCTCAACCGTCTGGATGAGCTCGCTCCGGCCGGCGTCGCCGCCGGCGCACGCTACCCGAACATGGGCACGATCGACGTCTAGGCGCCACCGCCGTTGCCCTATCACTTATGGCTCCTATCCGGCCGTTTTAGCGACCATAAGTGATAGGGCAACCGTGGTGTTAGACGCCGGACGCCGCCAGTTCGGCCAGCAGCTCGGCTTTGCGCTCGTCGCTGGCGAAGGAGGAGCGGATTGAGTTTGCGGCCATCCTGACGCAGTCGAACTCKGACAGGCCGATCACCGACTTCAGCTGGGCGAAGTTGTCGTCCACGTAGCCACCGAAATACGCGGGATCATCCGAGTTCACGCTGACGTTCAGGCCCGCCGCGAGCATCGCCGGCAGCGGGTGCTCGGCCAGGGTGTCCACCGCGCGGAGCCGGACGTTGGATAGCGGGCACACGGTCAGCGGTATGAGCTCGTCAACCAGCCGTTCCACGAGTTCGGGATCTTCCATGCACCGGATGCCGTGATCGATTCGCTCCACGTCCAGCAGGTCCAGCGCATCGATGATGTACGACGGCGGCCCCTCCTCGCCGGCGTGCGCGATCCGGTGCAGGTCGGCGTCTTTGGCCCGGGCGAAGAGCCGCTGGAACTTCGCCGGCGGGTTGCCCACCTCGGCGGAATCCAGGCCGATGCCGGCAATCGKGGCGTCCAAGGCGAGCAGCTGCTCCAGCACCTCGAGGGCCGAGTCCTCGGAGAGGTCGCGGAGGAAAGCCGCGATCAGCAGGGTGGAGATACCAAACTCCTCCTGCGATCCCGCCAGTACCGAGGCGACGCCGTTGACACACGTCTCCAGCGATACCCCGCGAGACAGGTGCGCCTGCGGGTCCAGCATGATCTCGGCATGCCGCACGCCGGCGAGCGCCGCCCGGTTCAAGTAGGCCCGGGTCATGTCCGCGAAGTCCTGTTCGGTCTGCAGCACCGCCATGTTGGCGTAGTACAGGTCCAGGAAGGACTGCAGGTCGGTGAACTCATACCGGGAACGCAACTCGTCCAGGTCCGCATACKGCAGCTGGATCCCGTTGCGCTCGGCGAGCGCGAAGATCAGCTCCGGCTCGAGCGTTCCCTCAATGTGCAAGTGCAGTTCAGCGACGGGGAGTACGTGGGCTTCCTCGGGGATCTCGGCAAGTTCGGCGGCCTCGGTGAGCTCCGGGGCTTCGCCGCTGTCAGGGCCGGTAGCGGCCGCATCTGTGCCGGCGGCGGTTTGGGTGCCGGTGCCCGGGCCGGCGTCGTTTGTTTCCATTCGGTAAGGATATGCCCGCACTCCGATATGCCCGCACCGATGTGCCCGTACCCCTCCGACACCGATAGAGTCGAATCAATGCACAGTAAACAGCATGCTTCCGATCTGCCCGGCCCCACCGTTCCGGATCTGGCTCCGGGGAGCCCCACGGACGGTTTTGTGCGGGTGCGCGGCGCACGGGAGAACAACCTCCGCAACGTGGATGTGGATGTGCCCCGCGAMGCGATCGTCGCCTTCACCGGCGTCTCCGGCTCCGGCAAGTCGTCCCTCGCCTTCGGCACCATCTACGCMGAGGCCCAGCGCCGCTACTTCGAATCCGTGGCCCMCTACGCCCGCCGGCTCATCCAGCAGGGGCACAACCCCAAGGTGGAGATGATCACCRGGCTGCCGCCCGCCGTCGCGCTTCAACAACGCCGCGGCACCCCGAGTTCGCGCTCCACCGTGGGCACGCTMACCACGCTGTCCAACTCGCTGCGCATGCTCTTCTCCCGCGCAGGCAGCTACCCGGACGGCGCCGCACCGCTGGACTCGGACGCGTTCTCGCCGAACACCGCCGCCGGCGCCTGCCCGGAGTGCCACGGCCTGGGGATCGCGCACACCGTGACCGAATCCTCCCTGGTCCCGGACACCTCGCTCACCATCCGCGACGGCGCTATCGCCGCCTGGCCCGGCGCCTGGCAGGGCAAGAACCTGCGCGACATCCTCACCCACCTGGGCTACGACGTCGACACGCCCTGGCGGAAGCTGTCCAGACAAGACCGCGATTGGATCCTGTTCACCGAGGAACAGCCCGTGGTGGAGGTGACGCCGCAGCGCGACCGCGTCGCCAAGCCCTACAAGGGCMGGTTCTGGAGCGCCAAGAGCTACGTGCTGCACACCCTGGCCGATTCCAAGAGCACMACGATGCGTGACCGGGTGCTGCGCTTCATGGAAACCGGCCCGTGCCCGCGTTGCGGCGGCAGCGGCCTGACGCCTGCCGCCCTGGCTGTGACCTTCGCGGGCCGCACGATTGCTGAGCTCAACGCGGTCCCGATGACGGAGCTGGCGGACATCATCMGCCCCACCACCGAGCTCACACAGGCCGGAACAGCATCACGCAAACAGACCCCCGGCAAACAGTCCTCCGCCGAGGGCAACGAGGTGGCCGTCGCGATCACCCGGGACCTCCTGCAGCGCGTCACCGTGTTGCTGGACCTCGGCCTCGGCTACCTCGCCCTAGGCCGCTCCACCCCCACCCTCTCCCCCGGCGAAATGCAGCGGCTGCGGATCGCCACCCAGCTCCGCTCCGGCCTTTTTGGCGTGATTTACGTACTGGACGAGCCTTCCGCCGGGCTGCATCCCGCCGACGCCGAGCCCCTGCTCGCGGTCCTGGACCAGCTCAAGTCCTCCGGTAACTCGGTGTTCGTGGTGGAGCACAACATGGACATTGTCCGCCGCGCCGACTGGCTAGTGGACGTGGGTCCGCGCGCCGGTGAGGGCGGCGGCGAAGTGCTCTACAGCGGTCCCGTGGCCGGTCTCGCCGAGGTGGACGCGTCGGTCACCCGGCCGTTCCTGTTCCCGGATGGTTCGGCAGGTTCCGACGGCGGCGCTGACACGAGGGACGACGGCGGCGGCTCGGCTGACGCTGGCACKACCGACGGCRGCGCCCGCCGGGAAGCCGCGGGCTGGCTGGAACTGCGKGACATCRGCAGGCACAACMTGCGCAGCCTCGACGCGGCCTTCCCGCTGGGCGTTCTGACGGCTGTCACCGGTGTCTCAGGGTCCGGCAAGTCCACGCTGGTCAGCCAGGTCCTCGCCGACGTCGTCGGCGCCCGGCTCCATCCGGAGGCCGACGCAGCGGCGAAAGCCCCCGAGGACCTGGAGTCCGAGGCCGGCGAGTCCGCCGAGCCGCTCAGTGTTGGCCCGGTCACCGGGCTGGACCGGCTGGACCGGCTGGTCAAGGTGGACCAGAAGCCGATCGGCCGTACCCCGCGCTCGAACCTCGCCACCTACACCGGACTCTTCGAMGCGGTCCGCAAGGAATTCGCGGGCACGGACCAGGCCAGGGCCCGGGGCTTCGGCGCCGGACGCTTCTCCTTCAACGTTGCCGGGGGCCGTTGCGAGACCTGCCAGGGTGAAGGCTTTGTGGCCGTGGAACTCTTGTTCCTGCCCGGCAGTTACGGCCCGTGCCCCGAATGCCACGGCTCGCGTTACAACCCGGAGACCCTTGAGGTCACCTACCACGGCAAGAACGTCGCCGAGGTCCTGGGCATGACCGTCAACGCCGCCGCGGAGTTCCTCGCCGGGGTACCGGCGGCGGCGCGCAGTCTGGAGACGCTGCGCGAGGTGGGCCTGGGCTATCTGCGCCTCGGCCAGCCGGCCACCGAGCTCTCCGGCGGTGAGGCCCAGCGCATCAAGCTCGCCACCGAACTGCAGCGGGCCCAGCGCGGCCACTCCCTTTACCTGCTGGACGAGCCCACCACCGG
>NZ_JBFTHK010000076.1:0-20245 GCF_056394205.1 Arthrobacter sp. 10T413_2
GGGCGATGCCGAGGCCCGTGAAGCCGGCCGAGCGCTCGTCGATCCGGACTAGCAGCTCCACCCGGCCGGCGCTTTCGGCCTCGGCCAGGGCATAGGCCATGGGCGCCGAGCGGGAACCCGGGGACACCACCACCTGGCGCACCCCGGCGTCGAGCAGGGTGCTGACGGCGATGCGCGCCGCCTCCACCGCGGACAGGCCGGACGCCGAGGACACGCCAGCGGAGGTCACATGTTCTCCGGCGTCTCGATGCCCAGCAGGTCCAGCCCGGCGGACAGGCGGCGCAGCACCAGGGCGCACAGGGCCAGCCGCGACTCCCGGACGGACTCCTCGGCCTTGAGCACCGGGCACTGGTCGTAGAAGGAGGTGAACAGCTGGGCGAGCTCGAAGAGGTAGCCGCAGAGCCGGTGCGGCTCCAGTGCGTCCCGGACCTTGTTCAGCGTCGTGTCGAACTCCAGCAGGTGCAGGGCCAGCGCGCGTTCCGCGGGTTCGACGACGGCGATCGCCGTGGCGGGACCGCCGGCCGGGGCGCCTCCTGCGGAAGTGCCGTCGGCGACAGTGCCGCCCGCGCCGCCGTCGGTGAACTGCTCCAGAACCCCGGCCTTGCGCAGGATGGACCGGATCCGTGCGGCCGCGTACTGCACGTAGGGTCCGGTGTTGCCGCTGAGGGCGAGCATGCGGTCGAAGTCGAAGACGTACTCGGTGTCGTGGCCGGTGGAGAGGTCGGCGTACTTGACGGCGCCGATGCCCACCTGGCGGGCGGTCACGGCGCGTTCCTCGTCGCTGAGCTCGGGCCGKCTGGCGTCGATGACGGCGCGGGCGCGGTCCACGGCCTCCTCGAGCAGGGCCATGAGTTTCACCGGGGCSCCGGAGCGGGACTTGAGGATCTTGCCGTCCTCGCCGAGCACGTTGCCGATCTGCACGTGGACGGCCTCGACCGTGTCCGGAAGCCAGCCGGCGTCCMGGGCGGTGGCCATGACCATCCGCAGGTGGACGTTCTGCGGGGCACCCACGACGTAGAGGACGCGGTCTGCCTCCAGCTCACGGACCCGGTAGCGGATYGTGGCGAGGTCCGTGGTGCCGTAGCCGTAGCCGCCGTCGGACTTGCGGATGATCAGCGGCAGCGGCTGCCCGTCGCGGCCCGAAAAGCCGGCKGGGAAGGTGCACAGGGCGCCGTCGCTGATCCGGGCGAGGCCGCGGTCCTCAAGCTCCTGGCACAGTTGTGCCAGATGCTCGTCGTAGGAGCTTTCCCCGGCGATGTGGTCATCGGTGAGGCTGATGCCGAGCATGGAGTAGATGGCGTTGAAGTAGCGTTTGGACTGGGCAACGAGCCGCTGCCAGACCGCGAAGGTCTCCTCGTCGCCGCCCTGCAGGGCAACCACGCGGAGCCGGGCCCGGGTGGCGAAGCCGTCCGCGTCGGCGGCGGAGGAATCGAACTTGGCCCGGGCAGCCTGGTAGAACGCGCWGGGGTCATCCACCAGCAGCGCCGCTTCCGGGGAGTCCTCGCCGATCTCCAGCCAGTGTTCGATCAGCATGCCGAAGGGGGTGCCCCAGTCGCCAATGTGATTCTGCCGGATCACGGTGTCGCCGAGGGCTTCGAGCACCTTGACCAGGCTGTCCCCCACGACGGTGGTGCGCAGGTGGCCGACGTGCATTTCCTTGGCGACGTTCGGGGAGGAATAGTCGACGACGACGCGCTGCGGTGTTGCGGCGGGCGTGACGGCGGTGGCCTTGGACGCGGCTTCGGCCGCCTCAGCGTTGAGTAGTTCCTCGATCCACGTGCCGTCAAAGCTCAGGTTGATGAAGCCGGGCCCGGAAATTTCGACGCCGGTGCAGATGCCGTCCAKGTTCAGGGCATCCACGATCTTTGCCGCGGCATTCCGCGGCGGCAGGCCGGCCTTCTTGGCCAGGGCCATGGCGGCGTTGATCTGGATGTCGGCGAACTGGGAGGGCCTGACCACCGGGTCCGTCTGCCGGAACTCTTCGCCGAACGCGGTGGCAATTGCAGCCTGGACTCTGGGGACAACCAATTCGGCCGGATTATTCACAGTCCCAAATTATCAGTAGGAGCCCTCCCCCGATGCTCGCCCGCCCTCAGGAGCAACGCACTCAGAAGCAACGCGGGGTCAGATATCGCCCATGCAGGGCGCCGACATGAGCGTGAAGTGACCCCGCGTTGCTGTGACCGGAACGTAGTTAGGCGTCGGTGCGGAACACCTGGACCACAGACGGGCGCGGTGCGCGCGCCTGGCCTGGCTTCGGCTTCGCGCCGGCAGCGACGTAGTCCGGGAAGTAGGAATGCTGGTCGGCGAAGGTACCTTCCTCCCCCGGGTGCTGGACGGCAACGAAGACCGTCCGTTCGTCGTCGTGGATCACCGGACCGCAGGTCTCGGCGTCGMGCGGGACGGCGAGGAACTGCTCCACCTTGCCGCGGTCGGCACCGTCCAGGGTCACCTTGAAGAGCCCGTCGGCGTAACCGATGCTGGACGGCGCACCGTCGGTGGAGATCCACAGGTTGCCCACGGAGTCGAAGGCCACGTTGTCCGGGCAGGAGATCGGCKAGACCTGGCTGGCCGGGAATCCTGCGAAGTAGGCGGCCGAGTTCTTGGCCGGATCCCCGCAGACCATGAGCAGGTTCCAGCCGAAGGTGGTGGACGTCTGGTCCCCGGTTTCGGTGATTTCGACGATGTGGCCGTCGCGGTTCAGGGTGCGGGGGTTAACCTCGGTGGCGCCCTCCTTGCCGGTCTTGCCGCGGTCCGTGTTGTTGGTGCAGACAACGTAGACCTTGCCGGTGTGCAGGCTGGGCTGGACGTCTTCGCAGCGGTCCATCTTCGTGGGGCCAACCTTGTCTGCGGCGAGACGGGTGTAGACCAGCACTTCCTCCACGGACATCCCCGCCACCTTTGACTGCCCGCCCACAACGAGCGGCAGCCATTCGCCGGAGCCGTCGAAGGCGCCGTCGGCGGGGAGTTTCCCCGAGCCGTCGAACTCTGCCGGCGCGGAGTTGCCGGTGAACTTGGCAACGTAGAGGTCCCCCTCCGAGAGCAGCGTCAGGTTGTTCCTGCGGTCCTCCGCCGCCGTTCCGGGGCGGTAGGTTCCGGCCGAGACGAACTTGTAGAGGTAGTCGAAGCGTTCGTCGTCGCCCATGTAGGCCACCACGTGACCGGACTTGGCGACGATCACGTTGGCGCCCTCGTGTTTGAAGCGGCCCATCGCGGAGTGCTTGCGGGGCGTGGACGCGGGATCGAACGGGTCAACTTCCACAATCCAGCCGAAGCGGTTGGCCTCGTTCTCGTAGCCGGGGTTGCGGGTGTCGAAGCGCGGGTCATCCAGTTCCCACTGGCGCGCGGTGGGCTTGCTGGTCAGTCCGTAACGCTTGTCCGAGTCGGACGTTCCGGGCGCGGCGAAGTAGCCGTTGAAGTTTTMCTCGCCGGAGAGGATGGTGCCCCACGGCGTGGTTCCGCCGGAGCAGTTGCCCAGGGTGCCCTTGATGGCCCGGCCGGAGGGATCGGCTGTGGTCTTCAGGAGGGCGGATCCGGCAGCCGGGCCGTCGAGTTCGTACGTGGTGTCGGTCAGGAAGCGGCGGTTCAGTCCGGCGCCCTTGACGTAGCTCCAGGGCTTGTTCTTGTTCTTCCGCTCCAGCTCCACGACGGTGAGCCMGTGGGCGGCCCGGCCGATCGCGCGGGTCTCGGCGGCGTCGAACCCGGCCGGCAGCATGATGTTTTCGTTGGTGTATTCGTGGTTCGTGAAGAGCACTGCCCGGCGGTCCCTGGAGCCTTCGATCGGCAGGATGTCCGTGTAGTCGTTGTTGTAGCCGAACTGGCGGGCCTGTGCGGCCGCGCTCTGCTGGTCGACGTCGAACGCCGGAGAGTCGTTGAACAGCGGGTCCCCCCAGCGGATGACCGGCTGCCACGTGAAGCCGGCGGGGACGGTGAGCTTGTCCACGGCGGCGTCCACCGGCGCGATGGCCGTGAACTGCAGCTTGGATACACCGAAGCCGTCTTTGGCGGCGGCCGCGAGGCCCGGGCCGCCGTCGGCCACTGCCGTGCCGGCGGACGTCACCGTGTTGCCGAAGACGACGGCGAGCGCGCCGGCGGCGCCKAACCCCAGGGCGGCGCGGCGGGACATCGTGGCGGAGGCGATGTCCCGGAAGTAGCTGTTGCTGCTGGTGTTGCAGACCTCGCCTGAACAGGCGTTGTCGCATTTCAGCGCGCACGTGACGGKGCTGCGTTTGCCCTTCGTGTGGCCAAGCATGGGGAGCAGGGAAAAGGTGCGTCCGGAGGATGCGGGCATGGAGAGACCTTCCAAGGGGTGCGTGCGATGCGGTCGCGCCCACCCTTCCAGCCACGGGCTACGCGAAGCCGTCCCCCGGGTGAAGAACCGGTGAACGACGCTGTGCTTACCGGCCCCGTGGCCCTACCCGACGCTGGGCCCTACCGGACGGGCGGGGCGGCCAGCACCGCGTGCACGCGCCGCAGCCGTTCCAGCCACCAGTCCCGGCGTTCCGGAGAGGCGGCATGAGCGGCCAGGAGCTCCGGCGCCGGGCGGACGTCGCGGAGGGTGATCGCGCCGTCGTCGGCAACGAGGGAGTCGTGCGTGACGTCTGCGGCGAGCAGKGACACCGTCCCCAGGCCGCAGGCATAGGGCAGCTCCGGCAAGGCGGCGGCGAGGGCTAGCCCGGCCCGGATTCCCACGGACGTGTCAAGCGCGGAACTCACGACGGCGGGGAGCCCCGCCTGCGCCACAATCTCAAGGGCGCGCCGCACTCCCCCGAGCGGTGCGACTTTCACCACGATCAGGTCCGCGGCGCCGGCGCGTGCCACCTTGAGGGGGTCGTCCTCCTTGCGCACGCTTTCGTMCGCGGCGATCAGGACGGGGACGCCGGCGGTCCGGAGCCGGCGGCGGACTTCGGCGAGGCCCGCGATATCAGGCACGGGCTGTTCGGCGTATTCGAGTCCGACGGCGGCGAGCCGCATCAGTGCGCTGACGGCTTCGGGCACGTCCCAGCCGCCGTTCGCGTCCACCCGGATCGCGGCATCCGGCAACGCCTCCCGGACGGCCGCCACCCGGGCGGCGTCGTCGTCGAGACTCTGGCCGCGCTCGGCAACTTTGACCTTGACCGCGTCCACCCGGCCAAAGCGGGCCAGGACTTCGGGCACCCGGTGTGCCGGCACGGCAGGCACTGTGGCGTTGACCGGGATGCTGTCCCGCAGCGGCGTAGGGAACCCTGACCAGCCGGCCTMGATCGCGGCCGCAAGCCAGCGGGATGCCTCGGCATCCTCATACTCCGGGAAGGGACAGAATTCGCCCCAGCCCAGGGGGCCGCGGAGCAGGAGGGCCTCGCGCTGCAGGATGCCCCGGAACTTCACACGCATCGGCAGGCTCACTACATGGGCATCGGCAAGGAGCTCATCAAGGCCGGGCAGGGATGCGGCAGAATGTGGCGGGGTGCCCGGGGCAAGGGGGTCCAGGGATTGTGGGTCCAAAGGCTGTGGGTCCGAGGGAAGGGCGGGCATGATGCCACTGTACTGGGACACTCTGTACTGGGATGCTCTGGGCCGGAACGTTCCGGGCTGGGACGCCGTGGACCTGTAAGCCGGCGCGGACGTTGTCTCGGGAAGCGGGCTCTTGATTGGGTCGGGGCCCTTGATTGGCTMGGGGCCCTTGATTGGGCCGGGGCCCTTGATTGGGCCGGCGTCGACTGGGGGTGAGTTCCTGGACCAGGAAACTCGTCTTCGCCGGCCCCGCTCAAGGAGCGTACTGCCGGGGACAAGCCGCGCCGGCACTGTCGACTCTACGAACGCCGTTCCGGCGTGGCACGAGTAGTGTGTACTCGTTTTTTGTCCGGGGATTACCCTCGCGCCGCGCGCCCGGCCCATCAGGTGGCGTGCAGGGTTCTGTGGGAGCCTTGATGGCATGACTTTTCGGCAGGAACCCACCCCACGGGACCCGTCTGCTCGAGTCTCTGGAACACCAATCCCTGAGACGCAGATCCCGGAGACGCAGGTMCTTCAGGCCCAGGCGCCCAGGACCTCCGCGCCAGCGGCCCAGGCGCCCAGGACCTCCGCGCCAGCGGCCCGGGCGCCAAGGACCCACGCAACGAAGACTCAGGCCCCCAAGACTCGGGCCGGCACGACTCCGGATCCGCAGGCGCAGTGGTCGCCCGGCAGGGGCACGGCCGCCCTGTTCGTTCTGGCCACTGTCGCCTGCATCGCCGGGCTGGCCKCCACGTATTTCTTCTTTGTCCGCACCACCACGGGCCAGTTCACTGACGAGTCCGCCCTTGTGGAAGCGGTGGCACTCAGCGGGACCGCGGGCAAAGCCGCCACCAAGTTGCTGGACTGGCTGCCAGCGGTCTGTGTCGTGATCGCATCGATCGTGGTCATCTTCGTCACCATTCTGAGGCGACGCTGGGMTGCAGCCGGGATCGCGATTGCGGCCTGCGTGGGCGCCAACCTGGCCAYGCAGATCCTCAAGGACCTGCTCCCAGTCCGGCCGTACCGCGGCGTCGAGACACTGGAGCTGAACTCGCTGCCCTCCGGCCACACCACCATGGCGGCCTCAGCCGCCGCCGCCGTCTTCCTCATGGTCTCGCCGCGCTGGCGGMCTCTTGCCGGCTATCTGGGCGGCAGCTTCGCCGTCGCCACCGGCGTGTCCACCCTGATCAACCAGTGGCACCGCCCGGCCGACGTCGTCGCGGCGTTCCTCGTGGTGGGGGCGTTCATGCTCCCGGCCGGCTGGCTGATCATCCGCACCGGCCCGCGCTGGAACATCTGGGACGGTTACGGGGAGCACTGGGCCTCAGCCAGGATATGGGTGGCGCTCCCCGTACTCACCGGACTTGCCGCGGCCGGGGTGGCAGCCTACGCCTTGCTGAGCATCGGTCCAGGCGGACAGGAGATCAGCACCACCAGCTACTTCTGGGCAGGGACGTCCCTGATTGTCATCGCGGGCTACCTCGCCACCGTGGCGGCCGTGTGGTTGTTCGGCGTTGCCGCACGACGGCGGGACGCGTAGCCGAGAGGGTGCATAGGCCGCCCCGCTAACCCGGTGACGCCGTCCGGGGGCGCTTTGACACGGACACTCCGGGGAAACTCGGCGTCACTACCGAAAAGCCMTTCAAAGTGCCCCCGCACKGAACGCACCCCCGGCTGAGTCACGCCCAAGGGCCGGCCGGCCGGAAACCTGCAGCCAGCGGGAGCACGTCAGTAGTTCCGCCGGTGTTTGAGCCGGGGAATGGTGACGGCGAAGACCGCCGCAGCAGCGAAGCCCAGCACACCGGTGGCGGCAACCCCGGCTCCGAGCGAGACTGCGGCCGTCACGCCGGAGAGCAGCACGGGTCCGCCGGTAGAGCCGGCGTCGGCCATGAAGCGCCAGATGCCGAGGAACTGGCCGCGGCCGGCGTCCGGCGAGAAATCGGCCCCAAGCGTCATGTTCAGGCCGGAGCTGATGCCGTTGCCGAAGCCGATCAGGAGCGCCGCCAGCATCAGGGAGACGAAGCCGGTGCTGAGCGGGATCAGCACCATGGCGGTCCCCATGATGAGGGTGGACGGCACGGCCACCCATTGCCGGCCCTTGCGGTCCATGAGCCGTCCCGCCGGGTAAAACACCAGCATGTCAATGGCCCCGGAGATCCCGTAAATGAGKGAGGCCTGGGTGGGGTCCAGGCMCAGGTGGTCGGCCCATAGCGGGATGACCGCCTGGCGGGAGGCCCGGATCGCGCTGAGCAAAAGGACCCCGCCTCCGACGGTCAGGAAGACGCCGGCATGGGACACGGCGATGCTGCGCAGGGTGGGCTGTTGCCGGGGAACGCCGTCGTCGGGCGCCGGGGCTGCCTCGAGGTCGGGGATGGTGACGGAGACGGCCGCCGCGGCGGCCATGGCCACGACGCCGACCCAGTAGGCGCCGGTGATGCCGGCAAACTGCATGACGGCGGCGCCGATGAACGGGCCGATGAAGATCCCGATCCTGTTGACGCCGCCGAGCGTGGACAGGGCMCGGGCCCGGAGCATGACCGGCACGGCCTCGGTCAGGTACTTCTGCCGTGCCAGGCTGAAGACGCTGGCGGCCATGCCGACCACCACCATCGCMGCCGCCAGCACCCAGAGTCCGCCGGGAAACAGCGGAGCGACTGCGGCGGCGGCGAGGGCCGCCGCGCTGGCGGCCGCGGCCCCCACGATCGCCCAGCGTTCGCCGAACTTAAGGGTGATCAGGGACGCCGGCAGGTTGAAGAACCAGGATCCGAGCCCGATCAGCGTGACAATCAGCGCCGCACCGGCCACGGAGGCGCCCAGATCGCGGGCGGACAGGGCGACAACCGGCAGGATCGCGCCCTCGCCGAGGCTGAACATGAGAGCCGGTCCGAAGGCGGGGACGGCAATACTGCGGAGACTGAAGGGGGCGAGTTGTGTGGTGGTCATCCCCTTCATCCTAGGCACCCGCCGCGCCCGTCTCCGGTTTAGGCGTCGAAGTGGGTGCGGACTTCCTCGCTGGTGAGGTTGCGGAGCACGTCCGCGGCGACTTCTCTCAGCTTCTGGTTCCGGTTGCTGGACACCCGGGTGAGAATGGCCATGGCCTCCTCCTGGGAGCAGCGGTTCTGGGCCATGATCACGCCGCACGCGAGGTTGATGGACGTCCGGTGTTCGAGCGCGGCCTGCAGGTCCTCGGCCCGGGACTGGAAGGTCCCAAGCCGCACGGCCAGCCGGAGGGCGCGGCCGGCGAGATCGGCGAATCCGGCCGCTTCGGCGATGATGTCTTCGGTGAAGAGCCCGGTGTCCGGCGCGAAGAAGTTCAGGGCCGCGGCGGCGTCATCGCCGATTTCCAGCGGGACACCCAGCGTGCTGCGGCAGCCGTGGGCCGCGAGCTGGCGCTGGTAGTCGGGCCAGCGGGGATCGGTGTCGACATCCGCGAGCAGGACCAGGGCCTTGGTCCGCAGCGCCTCGATGCACGGGCCGTCACCGAGGCTCTGCTCGATGCGGTCCAAGGTGACCGCCCGCGGGCTGCTGCCTGCGACCGTCATGGTCCGCTTCCGGCGCTGCAGCGTGACGCCGCAGTCAATCTCAGCGTCGGCGGTGCGGCTCAACGCAGCGGCCGAGAACGCGGCGAGCCGGCCCAGGAAGTCCTCGACATTTTCGGTTCCCAGAAGAAGGTCCTGAAGGTGCAGGGCGGCGTCTTCCCCGATTGAGTTGTTGGCCATGCCTAAATGTACCGCGGCAGCCCGGACGGCCGGACCTAGACGTATCCGTCCACGATAGCCGCGGCAATCTCCCGGTAGGCGCGCCGCGTTTCGGGGCGGAGCACGTCCAGGGTGACGAGGTMGCCGTCGGCCACGCCGCGGTCGTGCGGGACCGCGATCAGCTGCCGGCAGATGCSGGACAGGTGTTCCTCGATCGCGTCCTTGTCCACCCGGGTGGACACCTCGTCCTTGTCCGTGATGACAACGACGGCGTTGCGTGCCAGGTCTTCGTAGCCGTGGCTGGCCAGCCAGTGGAGGGTGCTGCGGGCACGCTTGGCGCCGCTGACGGCGTACCCGGCCGCGATGATCAGGTTGTCCGCAGACTGCAGGATGCCGCTCATGGCATTGTGCGTGACGCCGGTGCCGCAGTCGATCAGCGCCACCGAGTAGTAGGCGGAGATGAGCTTGCGGATCCGCAGGTATTCCTCGGCTGTCAGGGAATCCGACACCTCGGGGTCCTGTTCACCGGCGATGAGGTGGAGCCGGCCGGCATGGTGCATGTAGCGGGCCAGCGCGGTGAGGGAATCGACGGAATCGATATTCTTGAGCAGGTCCGTGATGGTGCGCGGGCTCTGCTGCTGGTAGATCCCCTCGCCGAGGGCGCGCTCCACGAGGTCGCCGGAATCGGGGTTGGCGTCGATCGCACACGGTGGATCKCCGCGGAACTCGGCCAGGGTCAGTCCGACGCCTACCGTCGTGGAGGTCTTGCCGATGCCGCCCTTGAGGCTCAGGACAGCCGTGTTGTAGCTGCCCTGGAGCTGGCGGGAGATGCGCCGGGCGAGCTCGTCCTCTTCACGCTGCCGGGCGCTCGGCCCCAGATTCAGCCCGCCACCGGTCAGCTTGTAAAGGGCGCCGCGGAACCCGCCGATGGGCCGGGGCTTCTGCTCCCGGACAAAAAGGCCCGGGGAACTGATGAAGTCAGGCACGGGGGCGTCTGCCAGGGCGGCGGCCCGGCTGGCCGAACGCGTGGCTCGGGCCGGCTGGGCAGGCACGGCAGGAGCAGCCTCGGGGGCAGGCGGCTTCAGGACGGGATCCTTGGACGGTTTTGCAGGCTGCGGGCGCGCGGGCGCGTCGGCTGCAGCGGCAGCCTCCGCCCAGGAACTGCTCGGCGCCGTGGGACGCTGTTCGGCCTGGTTACTGGCGATGATGGGCATGGTTCCTGTCCAGGCGTCGGAGTCGTCACCGCGGMGGCGGTCTCTCCGGCGCGGGAGTTGGGCCTGCTCTGCAGCTGCGTCAGCTTCAGCGCGGCCGGTGGCGGTCTTGTTTTCGACCGGTTCTGGCATGTTCGTTCCCCCCAGGGATCACAGCGCAGACCGCTGCAGTGCTCGATTGACATCGTTCAAGGAACAAGTCTAGGKGCAGTGGTGAGCACCCTTACCATCGGATGCCGCAACCGGCCCTAGCGGTGGGCGCGCGTGTCCTGCAGGCGCTTGATGAACCAGCGCGACTGCTCAGGACCGTACGGCAGGATCGGGATCGCCTTGGTCGCGTCATCCGGTGTTTCCCGCGTGGCCTGGATTGCCTGCCGTACYGCGGTGGTCATGGTGTTGGCCATGGTCTTGACGAACTGGTCGCTGCACGGCTCGCCGTGACCCGGAACCAGGAACTCGTAGCGGTGCCGCAGCGCGGACAGGTGCCGGAGGGCATCGGCCCAATCTTCCGGGAACGAATCCTCGAAGGAGKGGTGGGATCCCTGTTCCACGAGGTCGCCGGCGAAGACGGTGCTCGCCGTGCCGACCAGGAGGTCGCCGTCGGTGTGTCCGCGGCCCAGGTAGAACAAGGTGGCGACCTGTCCGCCAAGGTCCACGAGAACGGGCTGGTCCTTGACGATCGCATTCGGGACCACGAGCTCGACGTCGGTGCCCTCCCCCGCCGCCATTTCCGGCTCAGCCAAGGTCACGAACCGGCGCTGCTCGTCGCCGTTCTCCTCGATCTCCGCGGCGCAGTTCTCGTGCGCCCAGAATTCCGTGACGCCGTCGGCGGCGAAAACGGCGTTCCCGAAGAAGTGGTCGTAGTGGGCGTGGGTGTTGACGACGACGAGCGGCAACCCGGTCTTTTCCCGCACGGCGGCCAGGATCTCGCGGCCCTGCCGGGGCCCGCCGCCGGTGTCGATCACCATGGCGCGCTCAGTGCCGACCACCAGCCCCGTGTTGAGCCAAGAACCTTGTGTTGTCAGTACGTAGTTGTCCGGACCGACTTCGAGCCATCGTGACATTAAATCTCCGTAATTCAGACGCTATTCCGGCGTTGTTGGTGCGCTGTCCAGGCCTCAATTCTACCTGTGAAGGCTGGCAAATCCCGGAGGGCATGCCCGTCCCGCGCCGCATTGGGCGGGTGGGCCCGGATGCCCTCCCGCCCCAACGCCCGGCGTCTCCGGGCAATGCTCACATGTCCGCGAGAGCCGATCCCGGGTTCTCGATCGCGTCGGCGACGTAGCGCAGGAAGCCCCCTGCCGTGCCGCCGTCGCACACGCGGTGGTCGAAAGTGAGCGTCAGTTCKGTGACCTTGCGGACCGCGAGTTCCCCGTTGACCACCCAGGGCTTGTCGATGATCCGCCCGACGCCGAGGATCCCCACCTCCGGGTGGTTGATGATCGCGGCGGAGCCGTCCACGCCGAACACGCCGTAGTTGTTCAGCGTGAATGTGCCGCTGCCCAGTTCCGCCGGGGTCGCCTTGCCGTCGCGGACGACGGCGGTGAGGCGGCGGATCTCGGCGTCCAGCTGGCGGGCGCTGAGCTTCTCCGCGTTGCGCACGGACGGCACCATCAGTCCGCGGTCGGTCTGCGCCGCGAAACCGAGGTTGACGCCGTCGAACTCGACGATTTCCTGGCTGGCGCCGCCGGTGGTGTCCTCGGTGGTGACGATCCTGGTGTTGAGCGCGGGGTACTTCTTCAGCCCGGCGACGACGAACCTGGCGATGAATGCCAGCAGGCCCGGAGTGTTCTCCGGATCGGACTTCTTCAGCGCGGCACGCAGTTCCACGAGCGCCGTGGCGTCCACGTCCACCCACACCGTGGCTTCCGGAATTTCGGAGCGGCTGCGGGTCATGTTCGCCGCCACGGCCTTCCGCACGCCGCGGACGGCGGTGCGCCCGGCGATGCCCAGCCCGGTTCGCGCATCCGTATCCGCAGTGGCGGTGGCTGAGGCCGCCGAAAACGCCTGGACCGGCGCCTCGGCAGGCTCAACCACCGGGCGCTCAACGGCCGGGGCTGGCTTGATGACCGCCTCGACATCCCGGCGCATGATGAGCCCGCTGGCACCCGACCCCTGGAGTCCCCCCAAGTCGACCCCATGATCGCGCGCCATCCGGCGGACCAGCGGAGAAATAACGGCCCCCAGCTTCCCGGGAACCCGGGTGCGCAGGAGCAACAGGTCATCGGCAGCCGTCTCGGCCTCCGACACTAGGGGCGCCCCCGGAGCAGTCCCAACAGTCCTCTTAGGAGCCCGGGTCCGCCKGGCAACCCCATGCCCGCCGGGAGTCCCGTACCCAATCAGGACATTCCCCGACCCGGCTTTCTCCTCCTCGCGGTATGCCTCAGCGGCAGCTGCTGACCCAGCCGACGCAGGCAATGCCGCCCCGGGAGTGGCTTCGGGCCTGTCKGAGCCGGACGGCATGCTGCTTGCAGCAATGCCGTCCGGCGAAGGGGCGGGGGCGGCATTGCCTGTGGCGGCGCTACCAGCGGGCGCCGGCGAAGGGGCGKGGGCGGCATCATCCGCGGCGGCCACACCGGAAGCCAAGGAAGCACCAACCGGCATAACCGAGATCAGCGGCTTCCCGACGTCGAGGGTCTGGCCGGGCTCGCCGTGCAGCACGGCGACGGTGCCGGCGTACGGGGACGGCACCTCCACCATGGACTTGGCGGTCTCGACCTCGGCAATGGGCTGGTCCACGCGGATTTCGTCGCCCACGGCCACGAGCCAGTTGACGAGTTCGGCTTCGGTGAGGCCTTCGCCGAGGTCCGGGAGGAGGAATACTTTCGGTTCGCTCATGGTCAGTCTTCCCACTGGAGGTCGTCAAYGGCGTCGAGGATGCGGTCCACGCCGGGCAGGTAGTAGTGCTCGAGCTTCGGCGCGGGGTAGGGCACGTCGAAGCCCGTGACGCGGCGGATCGGCGCGGCGAGGTGGTGGAAGCAGCGTTCCTGGACCCGGGCCACGATTTCCGAGGCCACGGACGCGAAGCCATGGGCCTCGGCGATGACCACGGCGCGGCCGGTCTTACGGACCGAGGCGCAGACGGTCTCGTCGTCGAACGGCACGATCGAGCGGACGTCAATCACCTCGAGGGAGCGGCCTTCCTCGGCGGCGGCTGCCGCGGCGGCGAGTGCCGTCGGGACGGAGGGTCCGTAGGCGATCAAGGTGGCATCGGTGCCCGGGCGGGCGACGGCGGCGCGGCCCTCGGAGGAGGTGCCGCGTTCGGTGTTCGCGGCGTGCTCGGCGCGCAGCGCGTCCAGGTCCACCTGGTCCTTGGACCAGTACAGCTTCTTGGGCTCCATGAACATGACCGGATCATCGGAGTCAATGGCTTCGCGGAGCATCCGGTAGCCGTCCGCKACCGTGGCCGGGGTGAACACCTTCAGGCCCGCGGTGTGCGCGTAGTAGGCCTCGGAGGAGTCGCAGTGGTGCTCCACTCCCCCGATGCCGCCCGCGTACGGAACCCGGATGACGATGGGCAGCTTCACGGCGMCCTTGGTGCGGTTGTGCATCTTGGCGACGTGGCTGACGATCTGTTCGAAGGCCGGGTAGKCGAAGGCGTCGAACTGCATCTCGATGACCGGGCGCATGCCGTTCATGGCCATGCCCACGGCCATGCCAACGATGCCGGATTCGGCCAGCGGGGTGTCGAAGCAGCGGCTCTGCCCGAAGGTCTTGGTGAGGCCGTCGGTGATGCGGAAGACGCCGCCGAGCATCCCCACGTCTTCGCCGAACACCAGGACCGAGGGGTCCGCGTGCATGGCGTMGGCCATGGCGGTGTTCAGCGCCTTGGCCAGGGTGATGGTCTGCGGACCGGTCTGCTCTGCTGCAGCGGCGGCCTTGGCGGCCGCGCGGGCCGTGGCGGCGCTGACGTTGCCGTTCGCCTCGGAGGACGTGGTGACGGTGGGGCTCATTTTCCTGCCCCCTTCGAGGTGGATGCGGTTGCGGTGGATGCGGCGTCGCGGGAGAGCTCATCGGCGAGCATCGCCGACTGCTCCTTCAGTTGCGGCGTGGGGGTGGAGAAGACGTATTTGAAGAGGTCCAGCGGCTCCACCGGGACCTCTTCGCTGAGGCCTTCGCGCAGMGCGGTGGCGACCGCTTCGGCCTTGTCGGCGATTCGGGCGGCACCGTCGTCGTCGAGGATGCCGCGGTCCGTCAGGTAAGTCTTCATCCGGCTCAGCGGGTCCTTGGCCACCCATTCGGCGACTTCACTGTCCTGCCGGTAGCGGGTGGCGTCATCGGCGTTGGTGTGCGCCTGCATCCGGTAGGTGTGGGCCTCGACGAGCAGCGGGCCCGAGCCTTCCCGGGCGAGCTTGACCGCCCGGCCCAGGACCGCGAGCAGTGCGACGACGTCGTTGCCGTCCACGCGTTCGCCGGCCATGCCGTAGCCGACGGCTTTGTGCGCGAGAGACGGCGCGACGGACTGGTGCGCGAGCGGCACGGAGATGGCGTACTGGTTGTTCTGGACGAAGAAGACCACGGGCAGGTGGAAGACGGCGGCGAAGTTCAGGGCCTCATGGAAGTCGCCTTCACTCGTGGCGCCATCGCCGCACATGGCCAGGACCACGGTGTCCTCGCCGCGCAGCTTGGCCGCGTGCGCCACGCCGACGCCGTGCAGCAGCTGGGTGGTCAGCGGTGTGCACTGGATGCCGACCTTGTGCCGGGAGGGGTCGTAGCCGCCGTGCCAGTCGCCGCGGAAGAGCGTCATGGTCTGGACGGGGTCAACGCCGCGGGCCATCACGGCCACGGAGTCGCGGTAAGTGGGGAACATCCAGTCGCCCTCGGACAGGCACAGCGCCGCAGCGACCTGGCACGCCTCCTGGCCGTGGCTTGAGGGGTACACGGCCATCCGGCCCTGCCGGACCAGGGCGGAGTTCTGGTCATTGACGCGCCGGCCGACGACGAGCTGTTCGTAGGCGGCGAGCAGTTCGGCGTCGCCGGGCAGGCTGTATTCGTGCCCCGGCTGGGTGCCCTGCTCGGTGTGGGGGTTCAGTGTCCCGTCCGGGCCGACCATCTGGATCTGGTGGCGGGCCGGGAGCATGTAGTCCTCAACCGTGATGCCGAACTTGCGCACAGCCTCGCTGGCAGCATCTTGCTGCGCGGGCTGCTGCGCAGTCTGGTCTGCGGAGATCGTCATTGGTCCGTCCTTCTGTAGCCACTAATCTTTCCCAGTATGCTGCCAGCCGATGTTTCGTATCCACCTCCGCCGCAAATCGTGGAGAAGTCTATAAATTTGCCCTAATCTGGAAGACAAATCGTAAGTGTGAGCTGGATTACCGGCGGGGGTTGTAGACGAATGGCAGAGCTCGAGCCGGACCAGGTGGCGGTGCCGCTGGACGATGTGGACCGGAACATCATTGCGGAGCTGACCCGGGACGGCCGGATGTCCGTGACGCAGGTGGCGGAGAACGTCCATATATCCCGCGCCCACGCCTACACCCKGATTGCCCGGCTCACCGGCGAAGGCGTGTTGACCAAGTTCACGGCCCTGGTGGATCCGATCAAGGCGGGCCTGAAGTCGTCCGCCTACGTCACGCTCAAGGTGCGCCAGCATTCCTGGCGCGAGCTGCGCGAACTCCTGCGCGCCATCCCCGAGGTGCACCACATTGCGCTGGTGGGCGGGGACTTCGACGTGATCCTGCTGGTGCGCGCGGTGGACAACATCGACCTGCGCCGGGTGATCTTCGACCAGCTGCAGTCCATGCCGGGGGTCTTGGACACCCAGACGTTCCTGGTGTTTGAAGACCTGGATACGCGCTAGCTGACGAACTCTTTCATCCAGGCCCGGAGCTCTTCACCKAACTCCACMCTGTCGGAGGCGATCGAGATGACCGCCTTGAGGTAGCTMAGTTTGTCTCCGGTGTCGTACCGGCGCCCCCTGAACACCACGCMGTAAACGCCGCCGCCCTCGCAGTCGGACACGGCGAGGGTCTGGAGCGCATCGGTGAGCTGGATTTCGCCGCCGCGGCCCGGAGAGGTTTCCTCGAGGACGTCGAATATCTCCGGATGCAGGACGTACCGGCCGATCACGGCCAGATTGGACGGGGCATCGGCGACGTCTGGCTTCTCCACGAGGCGGTTGACGCGGACATGGTCCTCGCCCGGTATCGCCGAGATGTCAGCACAGCCATAGGCGCTGATTTCGGCCGGGTCCACCTCGATCAGGGCGACGACGGAACCTCCGGTCCTGGCCTGAACCCCGATCATGGCGGTCAGCAGCTCGTCCCGCTCGTCGATCAGGTCGTCGCCGAGCAGCACGGCGAACGGTTCATCGCCCACGTGCTGGCGGGCGCACAGGACTGCGTGGCCGAGCCCTTTGGGGTCGCCCTGGCGCACGTAGTGCAGCGGGCCCAGGCGGGAGGCGTGGCGGACGGCCTCCAGCCGGTCAAAGTCGCCCTTGAGTTCGAGGGCGTGTTCGAGCGAGGGCTCGCGGTCGAAGTGGTCCTCCAGCGCGCGCTTTTGGCGCCCGGTAACCATGAGCAGATCGGTCAGTCCGGCCCGGACGGCTTCTTCCACAACGTATTGGATCGCCGGCTGGTCGACCACCGGAAGCATTTCCTTGGGCATTGCCTTCGTGGCAGGCAGGAAGCGCGTTCCCAATCCCGCGGCGGGTATGACAGCTTTAGTTACAGATTTCCCCAGAGTCATAACCGAACATTACAAGCGGGTTCCGGAAATGAGAATGCTTCGAAGCAAAGACAAGTAGTGGACATTCCCGGTCCCGGGTCCCGCGCCGGGGCGCCTGTCAGCCCTTGAAAACCGGGGCGCGCTTCTCCTGAAAGGCGCGGAAACCCTCTACATAGTCCTCGCTCTTGCACAGCCGCGCCTGCTCGGCGTTCTCCTCTTCCATGGCCTCCCACAGCCCAAGGCGCTGGTCCCTGATGTGCGCCACGAGCTCCTTGCTGGCGTTGAATGCCCCGGTTGCGCCGGTGGCCACGGAGGCCACGATGGCGCGGGTGTTATCCAGCAGTTCCCCGGCGGGCATCGCCCGGCTGAACAGTCCCTGTGCCACGGCGTCGGCACCGCTCATGAGCTCGGCGGTGTAGATCAGGTCCAGGGTCCGGTGCATGCCGAGGCGCTCGGTGAAGTACCAGTGCCCGCCGGAATCCAGTGTCGCGCCGAGCTTTGCGAACGGTGAACCGAATTTGGCGTTCTCCGCCACGTAGACCACGTCCGTGGCCAGCAGCAGGCCGAGTCCGACGCCGAGGCAGGCTCCCTGGGCTGCGGCGAACGTGGGCGCGGGGAAGGCGCTCATCTTCTTGAGCAGCGGCTGGACGAGGCCGCCCAGGTAGGCCTGGGCGTCGTMGCTCTCGGGAGTCACACCGGCAATGTCGCGGCCGGCGCAGAAGGCGCGGCCCTCGCCGCGGAGCAGCAGTGCCCTGACGTCGCCGCGGGCGGCGGCTTCAGCGGCGTCGTCGTATACCCGGGACAAGTCCGCCAATGCCTGTTCGTCGAGGGAGTTCAGCTTGTACGGGGCGTCGAGCACTACTTCGGCGACGCCGTCGGCGATGGACAGGGAAATCATGGGGCTCCTTGGATTGGGAAAGGCCTAGACGTCGAAGTCGACCGTGACTTCCGGGGTGGTGGGGTGGGACTGGCAGGTCAGGACGTAGCCCTTGTCGAGCTCGTCCTGCTCCAGTGCGTAGTTCTCGTCCATGGTGACCTTGCCGGTCACCACCTTGGCGCGGCAGGTGCCGCAGACGCCGCCGGCGCAGGCKAACGGCACATCGGGGCGGACCCGGAGGGCTGCGTTGAGGATCGATTCCCGGGCGTGGGTGGGGMTTGCGACTTCGCCCTGCAGGCCGTCCAGCTTGAACGTGATCTTGTAGGTGTCCTGCGACTCGTCGGCGATGACGGGCCGGCCGATGTTGCCTTCGGGGCGGTCCGGCTTGCCGGAGGTGAACAGTTCGAACCGGACATGTTCCGGGGCGACGCCGCGGGCGGCCAGGGTGTCCCGGCAGAGCTGGACGAGTTCGAACGGGCCGCAGAGGAACCACTCGTCGACGTCGTCGGCGTGGATGGCGGTGCCCAGCAGCGCCTGGAGCTTCTCGGCGTCGATCCTGCCGCTGAGCAGCGGCGCGATCCGCTGTTCACGCGAGAGCACGTGGTGCAGCGCCAGCCGGGCCGGGTACTTGTCCTTCAGGTCCGCGAGTTCCTCAAGGAACATCACGTCCATGGCGGCTTTGTTGGCGTAGATGAGGTCGAAGCGGGTCTCCGGGTGGGCTGCCAGCAAGGTGCGGGCGATGGCGATCACGGGAGTGATGCCGGAGCCGGCGGCGATGGCCACGAACGAGCCCGGCTCCCCCGCCAGCTCTTCCGGGTGGTTCATGGAATTCATKACGTTCTGGTCCACCGATTTGCCGTCCCGGCCGTGCTTGGACACGAACGCGCCCATGGGGCTCATCACGTCCAGCACGTCGCCGGCCTTGAGCTCGGCGTTTGCCCACGTGGAGAACAGCCCTCCGAGGTCCTTCTTGATGGCGACCCGGATTTCGCTGCTGCCGTCCGCGAAGCTCCGCGGTTCGGCGCAGATCGAGTAACTGCGCCGGATTTCCTTCGGTTCGCCGGACTCATCCGGCAGGGTGGTGCGCAGGGCGACGTACTGGCCGGGGAGGTAATCGAACTGGCCGGCGAGCTCGGCCGGGACCCCGAACGTCACCTCGATGGCGTCGTCGGTGAGCCTGCGGACCTCATCGACCGTCAGCGGGTGGAAGGACGCGCGACGGCGGCCGGTGGCTGCAGCCGATTCAGCGGCGGTCTGGCGGACAACAGTCATGGGAGCACCTGTTCCTTACAAAACTTTGAAGTAGTCGAACGGTTCCTTGCAGTCCTGGCAGACGTACAGCGCCTTGCAGGAGGTGGAACCGAAGCGGGTGAGTTCCTTCGTGTTCAGCGATGAACACTGCGGACATTTGACGGCAAGGGACAGCCGGACCGGCCCGGCGTGCCGCACGGCGTTGGAGTGGCCGGAGGGCGGGGCAATGCCGTACTGCTCCAGCTTGGCCTTCCCGGCCTCGCTCATCCAGTCGGTGGTCCAGGCCGGGGAGAGGACCATTTCAACGTTGACGCTCGGGTAGCCTCCGCGCCGGAACGCCTCCTGGAGGTCGTMGMGGATGGCGTCCATGGCGGGGCAGCCCGAGTAGGTCGGCGTGATGGTGACCTGGACGGCTGGAACCATCCCGCCGTCGTCGTACACCTGAACGTTGCGCAGGATCCCCAGGTCCTCGATGGTGAGGACCGGGATTTCCGGGTCGCAGACCGTGGCGGCGAGATCCCAGGCCTTCCGCTCGGMAGACTTCTGCTCCGCAAGGCCGGCGTCGGCGGCCGTGGGGTGGCTGACGTACATTTCCATGGTGGTTACCAGCTGGCTCCGGGGTACTCGCGGGCGAGCACCTGCATTTCGGCGAGGAGGTAGCCCAGGTGTTCGGAGTGCAGGCCGCGGCGGCCTCCGCCGGGGGCGGGCTGCACCTTGGGAACCTCCAGTTCAGCCTCGGCGAGGACCTCGCCGGTGAGGCGGTCGAAGTCAGCGCGCAGGCTGGACGGCTCGACGGCAGCACCGGCTTCGCTGAGGCGGGCGGTGAGCTCGTCGTCGCGGAACAGCTCGTCCACGTAGGGCCAGATGACCTTGAAGCCCTGGATCATCTTCTCGCGGGATTCGTCTGTGCCCTGCGCCAGGCGGAGCACCCACTGGGCGCTGTGGTCGCGGTGGTAATCCACTTCCTTGACGGCCTTGGCGGCGATGCCGGCCAGGGTGGCGTCGGTGGACTGCGTCAGCCGGCGGTAAAGCTCGAACTGGTAGTAGCTGACGACGAACTGGCGGGC